>NZ_JBSHKH010000021.1:0-65508 GCF_053643595.1 Streptomyces sp. NPDC055506
GAACCGCAGGGACCGCCGGGACCACCAGAACCGCAGGGACCGCCGGAGCCACCGGGACCGCCGGGACCACCGGAACCGCAGGGACCGCCGGAGCCACCGGGACCGCCGGGACCGCCGGAGGCACCCGGCGGTCCGAACGCACCACGGCCACCGGGAGCAAGGGAGCCGCCGCCTGGGAATCCCCAGATGTCTGGGACGCCGAGGGGGCCGGAGTCGACTGGGATGCCGGAGACGCCTGGGGCGCCGGGAACGCCAAGCAGCCCGGGAACACCAAGGGCACCGCGGAATCCGGAGTCGCCTGGGGGGCCAAGAACGGCAGGAGTGCCGGAGTCGCCGGGGGAGCCGGAGTCGCCCGCGGGCTCAAGGACCCCAAAGGCGCGCCGGGCCCCTGGCGTGGCGGCTCGGTGTCCGGTGGGGCTACGGCCTCTCGTACCCCGGAACGCGCGCCGGACCTGCCCTACGTCCCCTACGCGCCCTTCGAGCACGACTCTCTGTACGGCCCGCAGGGCCAGGACGACGACGCCGGGTACGAGCCCTACGACTTCCTGCCGGCCGACCCGGCTCCGGGCTCCGACAGCCCCTGACCGGGGGCGGGGCCGCCTCAGCCCTGCGACCCCAGCAGCCCCCGCAGCTCCTCCGGCAGCAGCTTCGTACAGGACTTCTCGGCCTTGTTCGTCAGGGCGTCGTTCGTGCACGTGTAGTAGTCGCTGTAGACCAGCTGCGCCGTGAACGTCGCGGCGACCAGGGCGATCGCCAGCGACGCCGTGACCAGGCCGCTGACCGCGGCGGTCGTCTGGGGGCGGCCCGGCTGCTCCGGGGCCGGGGAGTCCGGGTCGGACCTGCGGGGCTTGGCACGCAGCGCGCTGATGCCCCAGTAGAGGGCGAGCGCGCCGAGCAGCAGCGCCACGTACGGCCAGCTGAACAGGGCGAAGAAGAAGGCCCACATGCCCGACAGCAGGGCATAGCGCGCACGGCGCTGTGAGGGGTCCGTCGGGTCCCAGCGGAGGTTGGGGCCGCCCTGGCCGCCGCCGCCCTGGCCCTCGGGGCCGCCGCGGGGGCGCTCGCCGAAGCCGTCGGGGGAGCGGCCGGGCTGGCGGTCGCTCCACTGACTGCCCCACGGCGCACGGTCGCCCCCGTCGCCGTCCTGGGAGTCGTCGCCCGACGGGCGGCGGGGCTGCCAGGGCCGGTCCGGGGTGCCCTCGGGCGGCGGGGCGAAGGGGTTGTCCTCCTGGGAGCCGCGCCCTCGCCCGTCGCCGCCGGAGCCGTCCGACGGCGCGTCGGGCGGTGAGCTGGGGCGCTCCCGCAGCAGCACGGCGCCGCGCTCCCCTCCCTGTGCCGACAGCGGGGGGAACGTGAGGAGTCGCAGGCTGCGGTCCGGCATCAAGTGAGCGTCTTCCCGTTGGTGAGTAGGACGGTGAGTAAGGCTGGGGGATCAGGAGTGGGGGATCAGGACTGGACGGACAGAGGTCGGTGCGGCGTCGGGACCGGCTCCGTCACCCTCCTGAACGCACCACGCCCGGACGGCGTTCCCGAACCGGCTCCGCCCAGACGCTACCTTCCGGCCACGCCCCCGTCCCGTGGGGGCCGTCCGGTGTGCCGGTATCGTTGCTGACGGTCGGCCGGTTCGTAGGCTTCCCCGTATCAGGGGACCCGAAGCATTCGTATGAATGTACAAACGCCACAGTCCGACCGCCCGGACAGACGCTCCCCCGAGAAAGGCCCCCACCGTGGCCGCCAAGCCCGTGGCCCCGCGCGCCAAGCGCCTCGTCGTGCTGGTCTCCGGATCCGGCACCAATCTGCAGGCGCTCCTCGACGAGATCGCCGCCGTCGGCGCGCAGGCCTACGGAGCCGAGGTCGTGGCCGTCGGCGCCGACCGCGAGGGCATCGAGGGGCTGGCCCGCGCCGAGCGCGCCGGGCTGCCGACCTTCGTGCGCAGGGTCAAGGACCACGGGAGCCGCGAGGAGTGGGACACCGCCCTCGCCGAGGCCGTCGCCGCCTTCGAGCCCGACCTCGTCGTCTCCGCCGGCTTCATGAAGATCGTCGGCAAGGAGTTCCTCGCGCGGTTCGGCGGGCGGTTCGTCAACACGCACCCCGCCCTGCTGCCCAGTTTCCCGGGAGCCCACGGCGTGCGGGACGCGCTCGCGTACGGCGCCAAGGTCACCGGCTGCACCGTCCACTTCGTCGACGACGGCGTCGACACCGGCCCGATCATCGCCCAGGGCGTGGTCGAGATCCGGGACGAGGACGACGAGAGCGCTCTGCACGAGCGCATCAAGGACGTCGAGCGAAGGCTGCTCGTCGAGGTCGTGGGGCGGCTCGCCCGCAACGGCCATCGCATTGAGGGACGAAAGGTAGTTATCCAGTGACCGCCGACAGCAACAAGCGGCCCCTTCGCCGGGCGCTCGTCAGCGTCTACGACAAGACCGGGCTCGAGGACCTCGCGCGCGGGCTCCACGAGGCCGGCGTCGAGCTCGTCTCCACCGGCTCCACGGCCGCGAAGATCGCCGCTGCCGGCGTCCCCGTCACCAAGGTCGAGGAGCTCACCGGTTTCCCCGAGTGCCTGGACGGCCGGGTGAAGACGCTGCACCCGCGCGTGCACGCCGGCATCCTCGCCGACCTGCGCCTGGACAGCCACCGTGAGCAGCTCGCCGAGCTGGGCGTCGAGCCGTTCGACCTGGTCGTCGTCAACCTCTACCCGTTCCGCGAGACCGTTGCCTCGGGCGCCTCGCCCGACGAGTGCGTCGAGCAGATCGACATCGGCGGTCCCTCGATGGTCCGCGCCGCCGCCAAGAACCACCCGTCGGTCGCGGTCGTCACCAGCCCGGCCCGGTACGCCGACGTGCTCGAGGCCGTCCAGAGCGGGGGCTTCGACCTCGCCACCCGCAAGCGGCTCGCCGCCGAGGCCTTCCAGCACACGGCCGCCTACGACGTCGCCGTGGCCTCCTGGTTCGCCTCCTCCTACGCGCCCGTCGACGACTCCCGGTTCCCCGACTTCCTGGGCGCCACCTGGGAGCGCGAGCACACCCTGCGCTACGGCGAGAACCCGCATCAGCCCGCCGCGCTCTACGTCTCCCCGGAGGGCGGCGGCCTCGCCCAGGCCGAGCAGCTGCACGGCAAGGAGATGTCGTACAACAACTACACGGACACGGACGCCGCCCGCCGTGCCGCGTACGACCACGCCGAGCCGTGTGTCGCGATCATCAAGCACGCCAACCCCTGCGGGATCGCGGTCGCCGGTGACGTCGCCGAGGCACACCGCAAGGCGCACGCCTGTGACCCGCTGTCGGCGTTCGGCGGTGTGATCGCGGTCAACCGCCCGGTCAGCAAGGAGATGGCGGAGCAGGTCGCCGAGATCTTCACCGAGGTCATCGTCGCGCCCGGCTACGAGGAGGGGGCGCTGGAGGCCCTCACCAAGAAGAAGAACATCCGTGTGCTGCGCTGCGCCGAAGGCCCCGCCGCCCCCGTCGAGGTCAAGCCGATCGACGGCGGCGCGCTCCTCCAGGTGACGGACCGGCTCCAGGCGGACGGCGACGACCCGGCCGGCTGGACGCTGGCGACGGGCGAGGCGCTGAGCGCCGGGGAGCTGGCCGAGCTGGCCTTCGCCTGGAAGGCATGCCGCGCGGTGAAGTCCAACGCGATCCTGCTCGCCAAGGACGGCGCCTCCGTCGGTGTCGGCATGGGGCAGGTCAACCGCGTGGACTCCGCGAAGCTGGCCGTCGAGCGGGCCGGCGCCGAGCGCGTGGAGGGTTCGTACGCCGCCTCCGACGCGTTCTTCCCCTTCCCGGACGGTCTGGAGATCCTCACCGAGGCCGGCGTGAAGGCCGTGGTCCAGCCCGGCGGTTCCGTCCGTGACGAACAGGTCGTCGAGGCCGCGCGCAAGGCGGGCGTCACGATGTACTTCACCGGAACGCGGCACTTCTTCCACTGACGGTGGCGGAGCGGGTCGGCGGTACGGCCGACCCGCCTCGGACGACTCAGCCGTCCACTTCGTACTGCCCGACCTCCAGGAAGTACCGCAGCTCCTCCGGCGTGCCGTCGATGGCGTCCTCGGCGGCCGCGCGCAGTGCCGCGCTGATGTTCGGGTCGGCCAGGATGCGGGCGACGGCGACGCGGTCGTCCTCGGCCTGGGCGAGGCGGTAGCCGGTCTCCAGGAAGGCGCGCAGGGCCTCAGGGGTGTTCACGTCGAGGGCCTTGCCGGCTTCCCTCTTGACGCCCCGTCCGGAGTCGGGGTCGCCGATGATGCGGACGATGGCGACACGGTCGTCCTCGGCCTGGGCGAGGCGGTAGCCCGTCTTGAGGAAGGCGCGCATGTCCTCCACGGTGCCGTCGAGGGCCTTGCTCCCCTCCCTCTTGACGCCCCGTCCGCTGTCCTCGGCGGCCATGATGCGCAGGATCGCTATCCGGAGCTCCTCCTCCGACATCTCGTCCACCGGCGTGCCGTCCGCCGATGCCGCGGCCGTCACGGCGGGCGCTGCCGGGGCCGGGCCGGCGGCCACGGCCGGGGTGGCGAGCAGGAGGACGGGCGTCAGGGCGGCGGCGACCGCCAGGGCACCACGGGTGCGTCTCATGCGTGAACCTGCTTTCGGAACAAGGGAGTTCGGAGCGGCCATCCTCACATCCCCCGCCGCGCGGAGCCCCGCATTTTTGAGCGGCTGGTCGGAGCAGTCGGTCGTCTTCGCCGACAGCACGGTCCCCGCCTGCTGAGGCACCTCGGAACTCTCAGGGTCACTTCTTCCCGGGCGGGCTGTACTCCTTGAGGTAGTGCGCGACGCGGCCGGCGTAGGTACGAGTGTCCGGGGGAACGCCGCCCGCGTCGTTCACCGTCTTGTACGACGTCCGGTACGCGGCGGCGACCAGCACTCGCCGCTCGCCCCGCAGCCCGGGCTCCAGGCGCGGGGCGATCCAGCACAGGTAGCGGCCCATCGCCGGGATGGACTCGGCGGGCGGGAAGGGGGGCCGGGGGACGGTCTCGCCGGGAGTGCCGTCCTCGTTCATCCACCAGCGCAGGACGCGCGGGGTCCAGCGGGCGATGCCGTACTCGTCGTTGGCGGGGTCGGAGAGGTCCGGGTCGAAGTCGCTCTCCACCTTCAGCATGGCCGCGATCAGGACCGGGGTGACCTCCTTCTGGTCGCAGTCGTGCGCCGTCTCCACGATCAGCAGCCGGTAGGCGGGCGGGATGCCCCGGTCGGTGCGCAGGTCGGAGGCGCCGTACACGGCGGCCGGGACGTTCGCGGTGGCGCCGGAGCCACCGCTGCCGGAGCCACCGCCGCCCGGGGCACCCCCGGCCCAGACGCTGACGCCGTAGGCGAGGGCGGCGAGCGCGCCGACGGCCATGGCCGCCGCGAGGGACGTACGGCCCACGCGGCGGCGGGCCGGGAGCAGCCGGGGCAGCCGGAAGGGCCGGTGGGCCGTCCCGGCGGCAGCCGCCCGGACGCGGCGCAGCAGTGCCTCGCCGGTGATGCGGTCCTGGTACGTCCGGGTCAGACAGGCGCGGACGATGTCCCGCCAATCGTCGGCCAGTTCGGGCGAAAGGCGCAGCTCGTCGGTGCCGCGGGCGTAGGCCGCCGCCGCGTCGCGCCGGGCCGTCGGGGTGGCGCCGGGCAGCGGGAAGGAGTCGGTCAGGACGAGGTGGGCCAGGACGCCGAAGGCCCACACATCGGCGGACGGGCGGATTCGGCGGCCTCGTTCGCCGATCTCGGTCCACAGGAGTTCGGGCGGCGTGTAGTCGGGGGTGGAGAAGGCCGGGGTGTAGGCGTGGGTGCCCTCCAGCTCGGCCGCCATGTTGAAGTCGGCCAGCCGGACCGAACCGTCGTCCATCAGCAGCACGTTGGCCGGTTTCAGGTCGCCGTGCACCCAGCCGGCGTCGTGCAACTGGGCCAGCCCCTCGCAGATCTGCGCGAGCAGAGTGGGACCCGCCTCGGGCCGGGGCACCGCCGTGAGCAGGGCGGACAGGGAGCCCTTGGCCCGCTCCAGGACGAGGACGGTGGCGCCGTCCAGCTCCGGGGTGCCCGGGTCGTCGACGGTCAGCGTCTCGTACATCCGCACCAGCCGCGGGTGTTTCAGCCGCCGGTACAGCGCGACCTCCCGCTCGATCAGCTCGCGCAGATGACTGAGCCGGCGGGGCGTGGCCGTACCGGTGGGCAGGAACTTCAGGGCGGCGGTCCGGGGCAGTTCCGTGCTCTCGCCTATGCGCCGGGCGGCGTACACACTGCCGAAGGCGCCGGTCGCGATCGGCTCGCGCACCTCCCAGGCGCCGACCCGGTAGCCCTTCGGCACGGGCACCGCATAGGCCTCGTTCACCGGGTCACCCCGCCCGGCGGGGCGGCCAGGACGCCCAGGTCGTCCTCCCGGACCAGGTCGAAGCGGAGCGCGAGGGAGACCAGGGACTCCTTCTTGCCGTTGAGCCGAGGGCCCGTGTCGGCGCTCTCCGGGCCCGGTTTGAGGCGCAGCTTCACGGCCAGGTAGTCGATGTTCCACTGCACGGCCGTGCGGGACGCGGCCGGCCAGGTGGGGCGGAGGCGGTCGGCGACCTGGTCGACGGTGGGCAGCGGGGCGTGCGGGGTGCCGCGCAGACGCGGTTCGCACAGGGCCGCCAGAACCGCGAAGTAGCGCTTGCCGCGGTCGACGGAGAAGGCCGGCGCGGTCGTGGCGCCGTCGAGGCCGCCTGTGCCGCTGAGGTAGTCGTGGCGCGGCGCCCACACCTCCAGCGGCAGCAGGTCGCCGGCGGCGGGCAGCACGATCCGCGAGAACTCGAAGGGGATCGGCGCGTCCAGCCGCCCCGGCGCCACCTTGACGTGTTCGCCCGCGCCCTCCGGGTTCTCCACCACGTAGGTCTGGTCGCGACTGAGGTTGCTCAGGATCCAGAAGGCGCCCTGCGCGGTGATCTCACCGGCCCGGCGGGAGACCCCGTCGTGGGGGATGGGCAGGTCGTTGTCGTGCGCGGACCGGCCGAAGGTGAGGCGTTCGCCGGGCGCGAGTCTGACTTGGGTGCGGTTTCGCTCGTCCTCCGTGGTCGGCGGAGGTACCACGATGATGCTGTACAAGGTGCTCTCCCCGTGCCTGAACAGCTACCACCGTCAGACTAGGGCGACGCACCAGGGCCGTGCCCCCCTCGTACGGGTGAGACACGGCCCTTGGGTGTGATTGGCGTGAACTGGTCCGGTCGACCGGGTCCGTTCAGTACTTGGGGCGGTTGAACCAGGCCTTGCCGTTGGCGTTGCCGACGAACACCGCGACCAGGATGCCCAGGATGGTGTGCACCAGGCCGATGATGACGAACGGGTAGATGCCGAGGACGGCCGTGATGATGGCGAAGACCAGGATGGTGACCCGGGCGCCGTTGCCGCCGGACTTGAACTTCGTCGCCAGCACCGCGCCGAACACGAGCCAGGCCAGGCCGAACACCGCGTAGCCCCAGATCAGGCCGGTCGACTGGCCGACCAGGTCCTGGAAGGCGGTGTTGTCCTGGAGGGACTCGTCGTCCTTCGCGGCGTTGAGGGCCGCGGCGGCGAAGACCATGAGCGCCACGCCGACGACCTGCAGACCGACGATCACCCACATCATCGCGCGGGCCGCGCTCACCGAGCCCGTCATCGTGGTCGGCGCGGCGGGGCCGGCGCCGTAGGGGGACACCGGAGGGGCCTGCGGGTAGCCGTAGCCGGGCGCCTGGCCCTGCTGCTGCGGGTAGCCGTAGCCCGGCTGCTGCGGCTGCTGCCCCTGGGGAGCGCCGTAGGGGTTGTTCGGGTCGCCGTAGCTCATGGCTGACTTTCCTCCGTTGGTATTTCGAGTGCGGGGACGACGCGGGTCATCCGCACGGAGGAGAAGTACTTCGTATTGCGACCGTCCCCCCGTTGAACTGCCCGCGGCACTTGTCATGTCATCGTTCTGCACCGGTGACGGGCTTGTCCAGCCGCATTCCCGATGTGTTGTGCAAGTGCAACATCGCTGATCATGGGCGGATACGGGAGGAGCGGCCCCCGGTGCCCGGATTGTGGCCGGATTGGAACCGTGGGCGGGTCATCCGCGAGGATGGGGGCATGACCGCCCAGATTCTCGATGGCAAGGCCACCGCAGCCGCGATCAAGTCCGATCTGACCGCCCGCGTGGCGGCGCTGAAGGAGAAGGGCGTCACGCCCGGCCTCGGCACGATCCTGGTCGGGGACGACCCCGGTAGCCAGAAGTACGTAGCCGGCAAGCACCGCGACTGCGCGCAGGTCGGCATCGCCTCGATCCAGCGCGAGCTGCCCGCGACGGCGACGCAGGAGGAGATCGAGGCCGCCGTCCGCGAGCTGAACGAGGACCCGGCCTGCACGGGTTACATCGTGCAACTGCCGCTCCCCAAGGGCATCGACGAGAACCGCATCCTGGAACTGATGGACCCGGACAAGGACGCGGACGGGCTCCACCCCATGAACCTCGGCCGCCTGGTCCTGAACGAGCCGGCCCCGCTGCCCTGCACTCCGAACGGCGTGCTGACCCTGCTGCGCCGCTACGGGGTGGAGATCAAGGGCGCGGAGGTCGTGGTGGTCGGCCGGGGCGTGACCATCGGCCGGCCGATGCCGCTGCTGCTGACGCGGCGCAGCGAGAACGCGACGGTGACCCAGTGCCACACCGGCACGCGTGATCTGTCGGCGCACCTCAAGCGCGCGGACATCATCGTCGCCGCGGCCGGTTCCGCCCATCTGGTCCGCGCCGAGGACGTCAAGCCGGGCGCGGCCGTCCTGGACGTCGGCGTCTCCCGCAGCGCCGAGGGCAAGATCGTGGGCGACGTCCACCCCGACGTGGCCGAGGTCGCCGGCTGGATCTCCCCGAACCCCGGCGGAGTCGGCCCGATGACCCGTGCCCAGCTGCTCGTCAACGTGGTCGAGGCGGCGGAGCGCAGTGTCGGCTGAGCGAAGCGCGCGGAGCGCGGCGGACGGCGGGAGCGTGGACGGTACCCGGGCCGGGGACACGCGGGCCGCGCGGAGCGGCCTGGACACGGAGAGCGCCCCGGCCGGCCGGAGCGCGGAGGGTGCCGAGGCCGGTCGTGGTGCACGGGCCGGGCAGGGCGTCGAGGACGGGCAGTCCGGGCCGATCGCTTCGGCCGAGCCCGATGCGCAGGCGCGCCAAAGCGCTTCGGGCGAGCCGGACGGGCCGGAAGCGGGCGAAGACGAACTCACCGTCCGGGATCCGGTCAGCGCACCCGACGCCGAGGGGCGGGCGCGGCGGGTCACCCGGCGGTTTCCGCTGTTCACCAAGGACACCGCGCGGCCCGAGGGCGGTGGCCGGGCCGTGTCCGGGGACGCGCCCGCGCCGGTGCGGCAGTGGCCCGTCCTCGCCGTGCTGGGGCTGGTGGGGCTCGGGCTGCTGGTGACCGCCTTCGACCAGTTCCGGCTCGGGACGCTGCTGATCGGCGTCGCCCTGCTGGGCAGTGGCGTGATGCGCTGGCTGCTGCCGGACGTCGGCATGCTCGCCGTCCGCTCCCGCTTCACGGACATCGTCACGTACGGCGTACTGGGCCTGGTGATCGTCCTGCTGGCCCTGATGGCACAGCCGGAGCCGTGGCTGCAGATCCCGTTCCTGAAGGACACGCTGCACTTCACGGTCACCAGCGGATGACCGGACGGCGGTCCGTCCTCTCCCCCGAGGAAGGACGGGCCGCCGTCACGGACCAACCCTCCTGCACGGCGAACGGCCTGTTCAACGGCTGTCAGAGCGCTGTGGCACGGAAGTGACGGTTCCGGTACTTCTTCTGGCGGATTCCGCACGAACTGGTGCGACAACGGGGTTGGCGTGGACAATCAGGACGGTCCAGGGTGTATCGCGCGCGGTCTGCATGCTTCTGTGCGCCCCCAGTCAGGGAACTGAGATCCTGAGTGTGCGCATCCCTGTGGGTAACCAGAACGGGGACTCGGCCAAGGCCGCCAACGCGCGGGGCGAACAGCGCGGGAAATATCAGCACGACCGGGGGGAAGAGGGGGGAAGCAATGCCTCGTTGGAGGGCCTTGCCGGATGAGCTCGATCCACAGATCAGGGAGTTCACCAGCCAGCTGCGCAGACTCGTGGACCGCAGTGGTCTGAGCATCGCGTCGGTGGCGGACCGCACGGGCTACAGCAAGACGTCGTGGGAGCGTTATCTGAACGGCCGGCTGCTCGCGCCCAAGGGCGCGATCGTGGCGCTGGCCGAGGTGACCGGGACCAACCCGTTGCACCTGACCACCATGTGGGAGCTCGCCGAGCGCGCCTGGAGCCGCTCGGAGATGCGGCACGACATGACGATGGAGGCCATCCGGATCTCCCAGGCGCGCGCCGCGCTCGGGGAGTTCGGAGGGCAGGACTTCGGCGACCCGTCGGCCGGCTCCAAGAGCGGCGGTACGACGACCTCCGGCGGCAAGAGCGCTTCGGGCAAGTCGGCCTCCGGGCGTGACGACAAGCCCGCCCGCAGAAGCGGCAGCGCCACGGTCACGCCGGGTATCGCGGGGCCGGCCGGAGTGGCCCCGACCGTGCCGCCACAGCCGACGGCGCCCGAGGTCCAGGACTCCTCCACCAGCGGTGGTGTGCGGGAGGACGGCGGCCGGGGCGGTGCCACCGGGGTCAACTCGTGGGGCATCGCCGGGTACCAGGGGCCGTCGCCGTCGGGCGGCCGCTCCGCCGGCGCCGGCAGCGGTGTCGGCAGCGGCAGCGGGTCCCGGCCCGGTGCGGGCGGCGGTTCACCCGCCGGGGCGCCCGACGGGCCTGCCCGGACGCCGGGCGCGGGCGCGGGCTCGCAGCACCGGTCGCCGAGGGGCGCCGCCCCGGCCCGGGCGAAGGGCTCCGCCGGGGGTTCTGCCGGGGGCAAGCGGCGGACCGCGACGTTCGTCGCGGGTGTCGTGGGCGTGCTCGTGGTGATCGCCGGCGCGTTCTATCTCACCGGTGGCGGTGGCGACGACGAGGCCAAGGGCAGCACCAAGTCGCCCACGCCGAGCGCCACCACGAACCCGGACCTGCCGCCCGGTGTGAAGTGCAGCGGCGACAGCTGCACCGGCAAGGACGCGGAGGCCATGGGGTGCAGTGGTGACCTGGTCACCACGGCACAGACCGCGACCGTCGGCACCGCCGTCGTGGAGGTCCGCTACAGCGAGACCTGCAAGGCGGCCTGGGGCCGTGTCACCCAGGCGACCCAGGGCGACGAGGTCCAGATCAGCGCGGGCAAGGCGAAGCAGTCCGGAAGCATCACCGTGGCCGGCGACGCGATCGCGTACACCCCGATGGTGGCGGTGAAGAACGCCGCCGACGCCAAGGCCTGCGCGATCCTGGCCTCGGGCCAGCAGGGCTGCACGGAGTAGCAGTCGGCAGGGGGGGCGGAGCAGGAGGGCGGCTTCGGTGAATCGGGGTCGGTGGGCGTTGTGGGATTCGGCGGCGCCGCGTCTTGCGGGCGGCCGCCGCCTGCCCGTCGGCCGTCTCACGGGACACGGCGGGGCGCTCGGCGTACGGCGGGCGCGGGCCAGCAGGGCTGCACGGAGTAGCCGTCGGCGGGGCCACGCGGAGCAGGTGGCCGGCTTCGGTGAATCGGGGTCGGCGGGCGCCGTGGGATTCGGCGGCGCCGCGTCTTGCGGGCGGCCGCCGCCTGCCCTCGGGCCCTCTCCCGGGACTTGCCGGGGCGCTCGGCGTACGGCGGGCACCCGGCTTGCCGTCGTCGGCCGGGTCCCGGGGCGCCCGCCATTCGGTCCTTGGCCGGCTCTTCGACGGGGGCGCGGCTTTCGGTCTCGTCGGCTGGCTCTTGGTGGTCGGCTGGCGTTCGGTCGTTGGCTGGCTCTGGTGGTCGCCCGGCTCTCGGCGGTCGGCTGGCTCTTGGTCGTCGGCCGGCTCTTGGCCGCCTGCCCGGCTTCCGACGGTCCCCAGGCCCGTGGGTGCCTCGCAGGGGGCCCGTCGGGCTTTCGCAGGGCGGTTCGCGTCCGGCCTCTGGCGGAGCGGCTCGCGTCCGGCTCTGGCGGGGCGGGGCGGCCCGGTCCCTGTCGCGGTGCCGGCGAGGGCCGGCCCGGTGCCGGCGGGCCCGGTCGTCGGACGTCTCCGAACTAATTTCGGAGATGGAGGAATGGCCGGGGGAATCGGGGGCACGCGAACCGTACCCCCACGGGAGTCCGGCACGGTCGGTTCCCCCCCGGCGGCCGCCTCAGTCCCCCTCTCCCGGACGGGCGGCCGCCTTTTGCGTGGGCGTCGGGCGGGTTGTGGGGTGGGCCACACCGACCCGGCCGTGCGAGATACCGGATGCGCGATAGCCTGACCGCTGGTGGATCTCTTGATACCAAGAGATCGATCAGACGTCCGGGGCAGGGACCGCCCCACCGCCAGCTGTCATACGGAGAACGCCATGACCCGCACTCCCGTGAACGTCACCGTCACCGGCGCGGCCGGCCAGATCGGTTACGCCCTGCTCTTCCGCATCGCCTCCGGTCAGCTGCTCGGCGCGGACGTGCCGGTCAAGCTGCGCCTCCTCGAGATCACCCCGGCGCTCAAGGCCGCCGAGGGCACGGCCATGGAGCTCGACGACTGCGCGTTCCCGCTCCTGCAGGGCATCGACATCTCGGACGACCCGAACGTCGCCTTCGACGGCGCCAACGTCGCGCTGCTCGTCGGCGCCCGCCCCCGTACCAAGGGCATGGAGCGCGGTGACCTCCTCGAGGCCAACGGCGGCATCTTCAAGCCGCAGGGCCAGGCCATCAACGCCCACGCCGCGGACGACATCAAGGTCCTGGTCGTCGGCAACCCGGCCAACACCAACGCCCTGATCGCCCAGGCCGCCGCGCCGGACGTACCGGCCGAGCGCTTCACCGCCATGACCCGCCTCGACCACAACCGCGCGCTGACCCAGCTCGCGAAGAAGACGGGCTCGACGGTCGCCGACATCAAGCGCCTGACGATCTGGGGCAACCACTCCGCCACCCAGTACCCGGACATCTTCCACGCCACGGTCGCCGGCAAGAACGCCGCCGAGGTCGTGAACGACGAGAAGTGGCTGGCCGAGGACTTCATCCCGACCGTCGCCAAGCGCGGCGCCGCCATCATCGAGGCCCGTGGCGCCTCGTCGGCCGCCTCCGCCGCCAACGCCGCCATCGACCACGTGTACTCGTGGGTCAACGGCACCGCCGACGGCGACTGGGTCTCCATGGGCATTCCGTCCGACGGTTCGTACGGCGTGCCGGAGGGGCTCATCTCCTCCTTCCCCGTCACCACCAAGGACGGCAAGTACGACATCGTCCAGGGCCTGGACATCAACGAGTTCTCCCGCGCCCGGATCGACGCCTCCGTCAAGGAGCTCGAGGAGGAGCGCGAGGCGGTCCGCGGCCTCGGCCTCATCTGACCAAAGCCTCTCCGCGCAGGCCCCGTACCGGCTTCGGCCGGTGCGGGGCCTGTGTGCTTCCCGCGTTGTCAGACCCGGGTCGTAGTCTTCGAGACATGACACCGGACGTGGAACGGGACGTGGCGGAAGTGCCGTTGGAGCCGCCGATCGCGGGCGACGAAGTCGACACGCTCGTGGGCTCCCTGGAGCGCCAGCGCAGGACGTTCGCCTGGAAGTGCGAGGGCCTGGACGCGGCCGGACTGAGCGCGCGGGTGGCCTCCTCGGCCGTCACGCTGGGAGGGCTGCTCAAGCATCTCGCCCTGGTCGAGGACCACTACCTGTCCGTACGGCTGCTGGGGAGGGAGCCCGCGTCGCCGTGGGACGCGGCGGACCGGGACGCCGAGCCGGACTGGGAGTGGACCTCGGCCGCCGGGGACGCCCCCGAGCGGTTGTACGCGCTGTGGGCGGAGACGGTGACCCGGTCCCGGGCGAACCTGCGGGAGGCGCTGGCCGACGGCGACGCCGGCCGGCTCGCCGCGTACACCACCCGCGACGGCAGGTCGCCCAGTGTGCGGCGGCTGCTGATCGACCTGATCGAGGAGTACGCGCGCCACGTGGGCCACGCCGACCTCATACGTGAGTCGATCGACGGCCGTGTGGGCGAGGATCCACCAGCCGATTTCCGCGCGTGAGCCTTCCGCTCGGCAGGTGATTCGTCCCTGTTTGCCCGCATGTTCAGTGAGGCAGCGCACTTTCGGCCATGGAATGCGCATGCAACCGGGAGCCCCGGGCAGGCGAACTCGGTCTCCTGTGTCACACACGTGTGACACAAGGGCGCTGAACAGGAACGGAAGGGCAGTTACGGATCATGGCGGAAAGTACCGAACTTCAGGCGCGTAAAACCATCCACGCGGGAGGGGAGTGGCGTGCCGCCGTCTCCGGAGCCACCCGCGAGATCCTCGACCCCGCGGACGCGCTGCCCTTCGCCATGGTCGCGGAGGGTGACGAGAAAGACACCGACCTGGCGATCGCCGCCGCCCGGCGCGCCTTCGACGAGGGCGACTGGCCCCGCACGCCCGTCACCGAGCGCGCCGCGCTGCTGAGGCGCGTCGCCGACCTGCTGGTGCGCGACCGCGAGGCGCTCGGGCGGCTGGAGGCCCAGGACGCGGGTAAGACCGTCGAGGAGGGCCGCGTCGACATCGACTGTGTCGCCGACGCCTTCCGCTACTTCGCCGACCTGGTCGCCGGCGAGGCCCCCGGCCGGGTCGTGGACGCGGGCTCGCCCGACATCCACAGCGTCGTCGTGCACGAGCCCATCGGCGTCTGCGCGATGATCACGCCCTGGAACTACCCGCTGCTGCAGGCCAGCTGGAAGATCGCCCCGGCGCTCGCGGCGGGCAACACCTTCGTCATCAAGCCGAGCGAGATCACGCCGATGACGACGATCGCGGTCATCGAGCTGCTGGTCGAAGCAGGGCTGCCCGCCGGCGTCGCCAACCTCGTCACCGGCCCCGGCCACTCGGTCGGCGCACGGCTCTCCGAGCACCCCGACGTCGACCTGGTCTCCTTCACCGGCGGTCTGGTCAGCGGCACCAAGGTCGCCCAGGCCGCCGCGCCCAGTGTCAAGAAGGTCGCCCTCGAACTCGGCGGCAAGAACCCCAACGTCGTCTTCGCCGACGCCTGCGCCACCGAGGAGGGCTTCGACACCGCCGTCGACCAGGCCCTCAACGCCGCCTTCATCCACAGCGGCCAGGTCTGCTCGGCCGGAGCCCGCCTCATCATCGAGGAGTCGGTCCGGGACCGCTTCGTCGCCGAACTGGCCCGGCGCGCCGAGAAGATCCGCCTCGGCCGCGGCACCGAGGACGGTGTCGAGTGCGGCCCGCTCGTCTCCGAGCAGCAGCGCGACAAGGTCGAGATGTACGTCGAGTCCGCCCTCAAGGAGGGCGCGGTGCTGCGCTCCGGCGGCAAGCGCCCCGAGCCGTCCCCGCAGCGCCCCGAGAACGGCTACTTCTACGAGCCGACCGTCCTCGACCACTGCCACCGCGAGATGCGCGTCATCCGGGAGGAGGTCTTCGGACCGGTCCTCACCGTCGAGACCTTCCGCACCGAGGACGAGGCCGTCGCCCTCGCCAACGACACCGAGTACGGCCTCGCGGGCGGTGTCTGGACCTCCGACGCGGGTCGCGCCCGGCGCGTGGCCGGCCGGCTGCGGCACGGCACGATCTGGATCAACGACTTCCACCCCTACCTGCCGCAGGCGGAGTGGGGCGGCTTCGGCAAGAGCGGAGTGGGCCGGGAGCTCGGCCCGGCCGGACTCGCCGAGTACCGGGAGACCAAGCACGTCTACCAGAACCTCGCCCCGAAGCCGGTGCGCTGGTTCGCGGGCTGACCCCCCGCACCCGCGCATCGCCGCACCCGCGCCCTTCGGGCCCGACTTCTTCGTCCCTCTGGTTCATCCCCTCTGGAGCACGTACGCCATGTCCCACACCAGTCACGAGTACGACTATGTCGTGATAGGCGGCGGAACCGCAGGTTCCGTCATTGCCTCCCGTCTGACCGAGAACCCCGACGTGACCGTCGCCGTCATCGAGGGCGGCCCCAGCGACGTCGGCCGCGACGACGTGCTGACCCTGCGCCGCTGGATGGGCCTGCTGGGCGGCGAGCTCGACTACGACTACCCCACCACCGAGCAGCCACGCGGAAACTCGCATATCCGGCACAGCCGGGCCCGGGTCCTCGGTGGCTGCTCCTCGCACAACACCCTGATCGCCTTCAAGCCGCTGCCGGCCGACTGGGACGAGTGGGAGGCCGCCGGCGCCAAGGGCTGGGGCGCGGTGCAGATGGAGGCGTACTTCGCGCGGCTCCTCAACAACGTCGTCCCGGTCGACGAGAAGGACCGCAACGCCATCGCCCGCGACTTCGTCGACGCGGCCCAGGCCGCGCTGAACGTGCCGCGCGTGGAGGGCTTCAACAAGAAGCCGTTCACCGAGGGCGTCGGCTTCTTCGACCTCGCCTACCACCCGGAGAACAACAAGCGCTCCTCGGCGTCGGTGGCGTATCTGCACCCGGTGATGGACGAGCGGCCCAACCTGACGATCCTGCTGGAGACCTGGGCGTACAAGCTGGAGCTGGACGGCAACCGCGCCGAGGGCGTGCACGTCCGCACCAAGGACGGCGAGGAGATCCTCGTCAAGGCCCGTAACGAGGTCCTGCTCTGTGCCGGCGCGGTCGACTCGCCCCGGCTGCTGATGCACTCCGGCATCGGCCCGAAGGCGGACCTGGAGAAGCTCGGCATACCCGTGACGCACGACCTGCCGGGCATCGGCGAGAACCTGCTCGACCACCCCGAGTCGGTGATCGTGTGGGAGACGAACGGACCCATCCCGGAGAACTCCGCGATGGACTCCGACGCGGGCCTGTTCGTGCGCCGCGACCCCGAACAGCCGCACCCCGACCTGATGTTCCACTTCTACCAGATCCCCTTCACGGACAACCCGGAGCGCCTCGGCTACCAGCGGCCCGAGTTCGGCGTCTCGATGACCCCGAACATCCCCAAGCCGAAGAGCCGCGGCCGGCTCTACCTGACCAGCGCCGACCCCGAGGTCAAGCCGGCCCTGGACTTCCGCTACTTCACCGACGAGGACGACTACGACGGTCAGACCCTCGTCGACGGGATCAAGATCGCCCGTGAGATCGCGAAGACCGAGCCGCTGGCCGGCTGGCTCAAGCGCGAGGTGGCGCCCGGACCGCACGTGACCGACGACGCGGAGATCAGCGAGTACGCCCGCAAGGTCGCGCACACCGTCTACCACCCCGCGGGCACCTGCAAGATGGGCGACGCCGACGACCGGCTCGCCGTCGTCGACCCCGAGCTGCGTATCCGCGGCCTGGAGGGCATCCGCATCGCGGACGCCTCCGTGTTCCCCACCATGACCACCGTGAACCCCATGATCGGCGTGCTCATGGTCGGGGAGAAGGCCGCCGAGCTGATCGGTGGTGGTGACCGGTGACCGACATGACCGAGATCCCGACCCTCGAACCCCCCACGGAGCAGACCATGGACACCACCCCCGTCTTCTCGGTGGAGGGCCTGTGGAAGGTGTTCGGCCCCAAGGCCGAGCGCGTTCCCGCCGACCCCGAGCTCACCGCCCTCGACCCCGCCGAGCTGCGCTCCCGCACCGGCTGCACGGCCGCCGTCCGCGACGTCACCTTCGATGTGCGCAAGGGCGAGGTCTTCGTCGTCATGGGCCTGTCCGGCTCCGGCAAGTCCACGCTGGTGCGCTGTCTGACCCGGCTCATCGAACCGACGGCCGGCACCATCGCCATCGACGGCGAGGACGTCCGCGCCATGGACCGCTCCCGGCTGCGCGAACTGCGCCGCCACCGCGCCGCCATGGTCTTCCAGCACTTCGGCCTGCTGCCGCACCGCACGGTCCTCGACAACGTCGCCTACGGCCTGGAGATCCAGGGCATGGGCAAGGCCGAGCGGCGGGAGCGCGCCGCCGAGGTCGTCGCCAAGGTCGGCCTCGAAGGCATGGAGCACCGCCGCCCCAGCCAGCTCTCCGGCGGCCAGCGGCAGCGCGTCGGCCTCGCCCGCGCGCTCGCCGCCGACCCCGAGGTCCTCCTCTTCGACGAGCCGTTCAGCGCGCTCGACCCCCTCATCCGGCGCGAGATGCAGGACGAGGTCGTCCGCCTGCACCGCGAGGAGGGCCGCACGATGGTCTTCATCACCCATGACCTCCAGGAGGCCCTCAAGCTGGGCGACCGCATCGCCCTGATGCGCGACGGCCGGGTCGTGCAGCTCGGTACGCCCGAGGAGATCGTGGGCTCGCCCGCCGACGACTACGTTCGCGAGTTCGTCCGGGACGTCCCGCGCGAGCAGGTCATGACCGTCCGTACGGCCATGCGCAACCCCTCGGCGGACCTGGACGGCAGCGGACCGGCCGTCCGGCCCGACGCGACGGTCTCCGAGGCGATCGAGGCGGTCGCCCGCGCCGGCGTCCCGGCCCGCGTCGTGGACGAGGGCCGGTGCGTGGGCATGGTCGACTCCGACACCCTGCTCGGTGTCGTCGCCGGCACGGAGCAGCCGGCTCCGCCCCGGACGGAGCAGTCCAAGGAGGCCGTCTGATGGCGACCATCACCGCGTCCCCGCCGCGCGTGGGACTGCCCGGCCTCCTCAAGACCCCGGCCGTCCGCAAGCTGCTGCTCCTCGCCCTGGCCGCCGCGATCCTCGTCCCCCTGGCGAACGCCCGCTGGGCGAGCGGCAGCTGGCCGGCCGCGCTGACCGTCGACTTCTCCGAGCCGCTCGCCAAGGCCAGCGACTGGATCATCGACAACCGCGACAGCCACCCGCTGTTCCTGTACTTCTTCGGCCACGTCAGCAACGTCGTCGTCATCGCCGTACGGGCCGTCTACCTCGGCCTCTTGGCCGTCGGCTGGGCGGGCGTCACGGCCCTGGGCGCGCTGGTCGCCTGGCGCGTCGCCGGTATCCGGCTCGCGCTCGGCACGGGCGTCGCGTTCCTGGCCTGCGGCCTGCTCGGCATGTGGGTGCCGACCATGCAGACGCTCGCCCTGATGGTCGTCGCGGTCCTCGCGTCGGTCGTGGTGGGCGCGCTGCTCGGGCTCGCCGCCGGGCTGTCCGACCGGATGGACCGCTTGCTGCGCCCGGTCCTGGACACCATGCAGGTGCTCCCGGCCTTCGCCTATCTGCTGCCGGTCGTGCTGGTCTTCGGCATCGGCGTCCCGGCGGCCGTCCTGGCCACCGTCATCTACGCCGCCCCGCCCATGGCCCGCCTCACCTCGCTCGGTCTGCGCGGCGCCGACAAGGAGGTGCTGGAGGCGGTCGAGTCGCTCGGCTCCACCGCACGCCAGCGGCTGCTGACGGCCCGTATCCCGCTGGCCCGCAAGGAACTCCTGCTCGGCCTCAACCAGACGATCATGATGGCGCTGTCGATGGCCGTCATCGCGGCCGTCATCGGCGCGGGCGGTCTCGGAGACCGCGTCTACCAGGCGCTGGCCTCGGTCGACGTCGGTGCCGCGCTCGCCGCCGGTATCCCGATCGTGCTGCTGGCCGTCGTCCTGGACCGCGTCACGGGCGCGGCGGGGGAGCGGCTCGGCGCCGAGCCGGAGCCCCGGCGCGGGCTCGGCCGGCTGTACGCCCTGGTCGCCTTCGCCGCCGTGGCGGTCGCCGGGCGTCTCGCGGGTCGGCTCGACTGGCCCGAGTCCTGGGTCGTCGGCATCGCCGAGCCCGTCAACCGCGCGGTCGACTGGATGACCGCGCACCTGTATTCGGGCGTCCCCGTGGTCGGCGGCACCGCCGACTGGGCGGGCCACTTCACCACCTGGGTGCTCGACCCGATGCGCGACGGCCTGCAGTCGCTGCCCTGGTGGTCGGTCCTGCTGATCGTCGCCGCCCTGGCCTGGGTGATCGGCACCTGGCGCACCGCGCTCACCGCCGTCCTCGCCATGGCCGCCATCGGCGTCCTCGGTGTCTGGAAGCCCTCCCTCGACACCCTCTCCCAGGTCCTCGCGGCCGTCGCCGTCACCCTCGTCGTCGGCTTCGCCACCGGCATCGCGGCGGCCCGCAGCGACCGTCTGGAGCGGCTGCTGCGTCCCGTCCTGGACGTGTTCCAGACGATGCCGCAGTTCGTGTACCTGATCCCGGTCGTCGCCCTGTTCGGCGTGGGCCGCGCCCCGGCCGTCGCGGCCGCGATCGTGTACGCGCTGCCGGCCGTCGTCCGGATCACCACCCAGGGCCTGCGCCAGGTCGACCCGGCCGCGCTGGAGTCCTCCAGCTCGCTCGGCGCGACCAGCTGGCAGCAGCTGCGGCAGGTCCAGCTCCCGCTGGCTCGCCCGGCCCTGCTGCTCGCCGTCAACCAGGGCCTCGTCCTGGTTCTCGCCGTCGTCGTCATCGGCGGCCTGGTCGGCGGTGGCGCGCTCGGCTACGACGTGGTCTTCGGCCTCGCCCAGGGCGACCTGGCGACCGGTCTGGTGGCCGGCGCGGCGATCGTCTGCCTCGGCCTGATGCTCGACCGGGTGACCCAGCCCACCGAGCGGCGCGCGAAGAAGGGAGCGTGACATGCGAGTCCGTACGACTGCCATGATCGCCGCCGTGAGCTCCCTGGCGCTGCTCACCGGCTGCGGCGCGGCCGACATGACCAAGCAGGCCTCGCCCTTCGCCAACGCGCAGGGCGCCAAGTCCGTGACCCTGTCCGTGCAGTCCTGGGTGGGCGCGCAGGCCAACGTGGCCGTCGCCCAGTACCTCCTGGAGCACGAGCTGGGCTACCGCGTCGACACCGTCCAGGTCGACGAGGTGCCCGCCTGGGACGCGCTCAGCCAGGGCCGCGTCGACGCGCTCCTGGAGGACTGGGGCCACCCCGAGCAGGAGCAGCGGTACGTCAAGGACAAGAAGACGATCGCGCCCGGCGGCGGACTCGGCGTCACCGGGCACATCGGCTGGTTCGTCCCGACGTACTTCGCCAAGAAGCACCCGGACATCACCAACTGGAAGAACCTCAACAAGTACGCCGATCAGTTCCGCACCCCGGAGAGCGGCAGCAAGGGCCAGCTGATGGACGGTTCGCCGTCCTACGTCACCAACGACAAGGCGCTGGTGAAGAACCTGAAGCTGGACTACCAGGTGGTGTTCGCCGGCTCCGAGGCGGCGCAGATCACCCAGATGAGGCAGTTCGCCAAGGAGAAGAAGCCCTTCCTCACCTACTGGTACTCCCCGCAGTGGCTGTTCAAGAAGGTCCCGATGACCGAGGTGAAGCTGCCGGCGTACAAGGAGGGCTGCGACGCCGACCTGGAGAAGGTCGCCTGCGCCTACCCGCACACGCCGCTGCAGAAGTACCTCAACGCGGACTTCGCCAAGAACGGCGGCAAGGCGGCGGCCTTCCTGAAGAAGTTCAAGTGGACGACCGAGGACCAGAACGAGGTCTCCCTGATGATCGCCGACCAGAAGATGACCCCGGAGGAGGCGGCGAAGAAGTGGGTGGACAGCCACAAGTCCACATGGAAGAAGTGGCTGTCCTGACCTGCCCTACGTCAGCTGAGCGGCGATCTCCCGCAGGGCCCGGGCGGCCCGCCGCTGGAGTCGCGGCCCGAAGGTGATCCGGGTGGCCCCTCGCGCGCCGAGTTCGGCGGGCGAGGGGCCCTCGTCGATCAGGGCTCCCACATTGACGGGCCCCTGGATGCCGGACCGCAGCAGCGGCAGCACCTCCGGCGGGGCCCCGATCGGGTAGACGCAGTCGGCGCCCGCGGCGACGTACAACGCGGCCCGCTCGATGGCCCGTCCGGGGTCGGCGACCCCGCGGGCGAAGGTGTCCACACGGGCGTTCACGAAGAGCCGGTCACCGGCCGCGGCCCGCACCTCGGCGAGCCATTCGGCGTGCGCGCGCGGGTCCTTGAGCACCCCGTCCTCGGAGTCCTCCAGATTGCAGCCCACCGCCCCTGTCTCCAGCAGCCGCTCCACCAGCTCCTTCGGGGCGAGTCCGTAGCCGCCCTCGACATCCGCCGACACCGGCACGTCGACGGCCCGGACGATGCGGGCTACCGCGGCGAACATCTCGCCGGCCGGGGTCTGCCCGTCCTCGTACCCCAGGGACGCGGCGACCCCGGCGCTGGGCGTGGCGAGTGCCGGGAAGCCCGCCTCCTCGAACACCCGGGCACTGGCCGCGTCCCAGGGGCCGGGCAGCACGAGGGGATCGCCGGGCACCCGGTGGTGGTGCAGGGCGCGGAACACATCGGCCTTGCTCATGGCGTGTGACCTCCCGGCGGGATCCGGCGGCTCACCATCACCCGGTTCCAGCTGTTGATGGCGACGACCAGCCCGATCAGATGGGCCAGCCGGGCCTCGTCGAAGTGCTCGGCGGCCCGCTCGTACACCTCGTCCGGCACAAAGCCCGCCGTCAGCAGGGTCACCGCCTCCGTCAGCGCCAGCGCGGCCCGCTCCCGCTCGTCGAAGACGTCCTCGGCCTCCTCCCACGCGGCCAGCATGCCGAGTTGCCGCTCATTCACGCCGTACTCGCGGGCGATCGCGAGATGCATGTCGAGGCAGAACGCGCACTGGTTGAGCTGCGAGGCGCGGATCACGACGAGTTCGGCCAGGGCCGGGTCGCCGAAGCCCCGCTTGGCGACCTTGCTGAGCGCGGCCATGGCCCCGCCGACCGCCGGGTCGAGCAGCCGGGTCCGAGCCGTCATTTGTACTGGCCCGGCTGGTAGTGCCCCGGCGCCATCCGGCAGGTCACGCCGAACCGGTTCCAGGCGTTGATCACCGTGATCGCGGCGATCAGCTGCGCCAGCTCCGCCTCCTCGAAGTGCCGCGCGGCCCGCTCGTACACCTCGTCCGGGACGAACCCCTCCGTCAGGACCGTCACGGCCTCCGTCAGCTCCAGCGCCGCGAGTTCCCTCTCGGTGTAGAAGTGCCGCGACTCGTCCCAGGCGCCGAGCTGCACGATCCGCTCGACGCTCTCGCCCGACGCGAGGGCGTCCTTGGTGTGCATGTCGATGCAGAAGGCGCAGTGGTTGATCTGGGAGGCGCGGATCTTCACAAGCTCGTACAGCGTGTGGTCCAGGCCCCGCCGGGCGGCGGTCTCCAGCCGGACCATCGCCTTGTAGACATCGGGCGCGTGCTTGGCCCACTCCAGGCGGGCGGGCCGCTCGGCGGCGTACTCCGCGCTTGTCGCGGGCGTCGTGTCATCCGTATGCGTCGTCATGCTCCCGACCCTAGGAAGGAAGCAGCCCAGGAGTATGGTCCATTTCCATGGCGGAACCATGGGCCACTCTGGGCATCGACCTGCATGTGGAGCCGACCGGCCCGGGCCTGCGCCGAGGGCTGACCGACGCCCTGCGCGAGGCGGTGCGCTCCGGCCGGCTGGCCCCCGGCACCCGGCTGCCCTCCTCCCGGGCGCTCGCCGCCGACCTGGGCATCGCCCGCAACACGGTCGCCGACGCCTACGCCGACCTGGCCGCCGAGGGCTGGCTCACCGCCCGGCAGGGCTCGGGGACCCGGGTCGCCACCAGGACGGTTGTACCGCCGGCCGGTACGGCGCCCCACCCCCGCGCCCGCACCCGCCCGGCCTACGACCTGCGCCCCGGCAGCCCCGACCTCGCGTCCTTCCCGCGCGCGGAGTGGCTCAAGGCCGCCCGCCGCGCCCTCACCGCCGCCCCGTACGACGCGCTGGACTACGGCGACCCCCGGGGCCACCCGGAGCTGCGGGCCGCGCTCGCGGGCTACCTCTCCCGGGCCCGGGGCGTACGCGCCGACCCCGAACGGATCGTGGTGTGCGCGGGGTTCGCGCACGGCCTGAAGCTGCTCGGCACGGTCCTGCGGGCACGTGGGGCAAGGACCGTCGCGGTCGAGTCGTACGGGCTCGACGCGCACTGGAGGCTCCTCGCCGCGGCCGGCCTGACCACCACCCCGCTGCCCTTCGACCAACTGGGCACGGATCCGGGCGAGTTGTCCGGCGTCGGCGCGATCCTCCTCACCCCCGCCCACCAGTTCCCCATGGGCGTGCCCCTGCACAGCGACCGCCGCGCCGCCGTCGTGGACTGGGCGCACCGCACCGGCGGGCTGGTGCTGGAGGACGACTACGACGGAGAGTTCCGCTACGACCGTCAGCCCGTGGGCGCGCTCCAGGGCCTGGACCCCGACCGGGTGATCTATCTGGGCACCGCCAGCAAGTCCCTCGCCCCCGGGCTGCGGCTGGCCTGGGCGGTGCTGCCGCCGGGCCTCGCCGAGGAGGTCGCGGCGGCGAAGGGCGGCGTCGACACCTGCGGGGTGCTGGACCAGCTGACCCTGGCCGAGTTCCTCGCCTCCGGTGCATACGACCGTCATGTGCGCGCCACTCGCCTGCGCTACCGCCGCCGCCGGGATGCCCTGGTCGCCGCCGTCACGGCCCGCGCTCCCGGGGCCCGGGTCACCGGCATCGCGGCCGGGCTGCACGTCCTGCTGCGGCTGCCGCCCGGCACCGAGCAGTCCGTGGTCCAGGCGGCCCACTGGCGGGGTCTCGCGCTTCACGGACTCGCCCGTTACACCAACCCCGCGGCGCAGGCCCAGCCGGCCGACGCCCTGGTCGTCGGCTACGGGACGCCTCCGGACCACGCCTGGTCCGGAGCGCTGGACGCGCTGTGCGCGGTACTGCCCGGATAATCACGCTCGGACAATCGCGCGAATTCCACTCCGGGAATGCGGTTCCGGGGATATGGTCACCCCATGAGCGAAAGCCCTTCCATATCCCGTGTGGCCCTGAAGAAAATCACCCCGGACGTCTCCGCCGCAATGGGCTCCCTGCACTCCGCCGCCGTTTCCGCGGCGCAGGACGCCAAGGTCGAACCGGAACTGCTCGAACTGGTCAGGATCCGTGCCTCGCAGATCAACGGCTGCGCGTTCTGCCTCGACATGCACACCAAGGACGCCCGCGCCCAGGGCGAGACCGAGCAGCGCCTGTACACCCTGAACGCCTGGCGGGAGACGCCCTTCTTCACCGAGCGGGAGCGCGCCGCACTGGCGCTGACCGAGGCCGTGACCCTGGTCCACGACGGTCGCGTCCCGGACGAGGTGTACGCCGAGGCGGCCGAGGTGTTCGACGAGAACCAGATCGCGGCATTGATCTGGGCGGCCACCGTCATCAACGCCTACAACCGCATCGCGATAGCCACTCGTATGGTGCCGAAGAACTGAAAAAGAACAGCGGAAATCACGCCGGGTCGATTTTTTTCGGCCCGGCGTCCTAATGGTCTGCTAATTCAGCTCGGCAGCGGCTCCATAAGACCGTCGAGCCAGGTCCGCCATTCCCCGGCCCGCTCCACCGGAGGCACCCCCATCGGGCGCCCCGTCCAGCCCGTGACGGGCCGGATCCCGTGCAGCGCGTTCAGCAGCCACACCTCGCGGCCGTCCAGTTCGGCCACGGTCCGCTCGCGGTGCGCGATCCGGATCCCGGACCGCAGCGCCCGCTCCTGGACGAGCCCGGCCGTCACACCCGGCAGGACGGGCAGCCGGGGCGGGGGCAGGCACAGGGTGTCGTCCTCCCACCACAGCACGCTGGCGGTGGCCGACTCCAGCACCGTGCCCGAGGGCGCGATCAGCACCGCCTCGTCGGCACCCTCGCCGGCGGCCCGGCGGCGCACCCGGGCCAGGGCCTCCAGGTCCGGGCCCTTGCGACGGGGCACCGTCCTCGGGTCGGGCTGGCCCGCCGCCCACAGCCGGATCTCCGTGCCGAGTGGCGGCGCGGGCCGCACCAGCAGCCGCAACTCCAGGGAGCCAGCTGCGAGTTCCACCCGCGGGAACCACTCACCGGTGCGCGGCAGCGCGGCCGTGACGTCCTGCCAGAACGCGACGAGCAGGCGCGGCTCCGGCCCGCCGCACTCGACGCAGGACCGTGAGAACCGCTCCCGGTGCCGGGCATAGGCGCGCACCCGGCCCTCGCGCAGCAGCCACGAGTCCGCGACGAGCAGCCGCCCCCCGGCCTCCTGCTCCGGGGCGGGGGCCAGGCCACGGCCGGGCGTCCATGTCCACATGCCTTCGGCCACCGCCGGGCGTGTCACCACCGGCTCCTCCTCAGTACTTGCGGCCCGCGACGGCCGGCGCCCCGTGCCGGGGCCCGTACGGCGCGTGCTCCAGCCATGATCCGCACCACGGCAGCACCGGCGCCAGGGCCGCCGCCGCCCGCTGTCTGACCCGGACGGTACGGCGGTGCGGCCGCAGATGGTCCAGGGCCGTACCGGCGGCGGCGCTGTTGAACAGGCCCGCCGCCCGCCGCACCTCGGCGAAGTGCGCGACCGCCTCGCCGGTGCCGGTGGCGATCGCCTCGGCGGCGGCCGCCGCGTCCGCGATTCCGCTGTTCATGCCGCGTGCCCCGAACGGCGGGAAGAGATGCGCCGCCTCCCCGGCCAGCAGCACACGCCCGTGCGGGTCGGTGAACGAGGCCGCCACCTTGCGCAGGAAGCGGTACGTCGACACCCACAGGATCCGGTCGCCGTAGCCGTCCCCGACGATCGCGGGCAGCCAGCGCCGTACGGCCTCCTCGGTGCCGTACTCCTCCTGGGCGTCGTCGTCCCGGCACTGCAGGTCGACCTGGAAACCGCCGGTGAACGGCACCCGCATCACACTGCGCCCGCCGACCCCGGGATGCTCGTAGTGGAAGACCCGCTCCAGCGGCAGCTCCGCGCCCGGCACGTCGGCGACGTCCACCACGACGTGGAAGCCCTCGCCGTGCGTGCCCTCCAGGGGGATTCCCAGCTCGCGCCGGACCGCGGAGCGGGCGCCGTCGGCGGCCACGGCGTAGGCGCCGGTCCACACCCGTCCGTCCTCGCCCGTCAGCCGCACCTCCGTCTCCGAGACGCTCACGCCCGCCACCCGCGCGCCCCACACGAACTCCACCCCGGCCCCCTGGCAGGCCGCGCGCAGGAACCGTTCGGTGTCCGTCTGGCGCAGGCTGGTGAAGGGCGGCGGACCGGACGGCGGCGGGAACGTGCGGGCGTAGACCTCACGCCCCCGGTAGAGGGTGCGCCGGGTGTGCCAGGTCCGCCCGTACGAGGTGATCTCGGCGGCGAGGCCGGGCAGCATCGCGTCCAGCAGGGCCAGGGTCTCCCGGTGCACGAACAGGGCCCGGCTGCCGGGCCGTTCCCGGTCCTCAGGGTCGGCCTCCAGCAGCACCACCGGCAGTCCGTGCCCGCGCAGGGCCAGGGCCGCCGACAGGCCCACGGGCCCGGCGCCCACGACCACGGCCAGGGTCATGCGCGGGCGCCTTCGGCCCTGGTCCCGGCCAGCATCCGGGCGATCTCCACGCGCTTGACCTTCCACGTCGCGGTCATCGGCA
Source organism: Streptomyces sp. NPDC055506 (assembly GCF_053643595.1). NCBI lineage: Bacteria > Bacillati > Actinomycetota > Actinomycetes > Kitasatosporales > Streptomycetaceae > Streptomyces > Streptomyces sp. NPDC055506. The sequence goes on from NZ_JBSHKH010000021.1 coordinate 27,118, forward strand.
GATCCTCGAAGCGCCACTGCCGCGGCTCGGCCATGGCCGGCAGCCCCGCCGTGGCGTTCCGCCAGCGCTCCGGGTCCAGGGGCCGCTCGCCGCGCACGCACACCACCGGCACCGGCTCGCGGTCCGCGCCCGGCACGATGACGACCTCGCGCAGCTCCTCCAGCCGGGACATCAGCTCGTCCTCGACCTCGAGATTGCTGTGCACGGCGTCGATCTGGTCCACCTCGCGGTCGATCAGGTACAGCGCGCCCAGCCGGCTCCGGTAGCCCATGTCGCCCATCTCCCACCAGCCGTCGGTGAGCTGACGGTCGTAGCGCTCCGGCATGCCCAGGTAGGTGAGGATCCGGCCCCGGGTGCGGGCCTCGATCCGGCCGGGTGTGCCGGGCGCGACCCGCCTGCCCTCGGCGTCGGTGACACGGACCCGGGTGAAGCCGGGTATCCCGATCCCGACCCGGCGCCCGTCCACCCGGGCGGCACCGCGCCGCGTCACCACCTGGAACGCCACCGGGCCCGTCTCGCTCTGCCCGTACAGCTGGATCAGCCAGGGCGTACGGCGCCGGGAGGCGCCCAGCAGCCGCCGTACGGTGCGCGGGTGGATCGCGTCGAACGTGGAGCCGTACGACCGGACCCGGGACAGCGGGGCCCCGGGGGCGTCGGCCAGCTCCTCCCACAGCACGAACGTGTTGGGGTGCGTCTCCACGATGCCGGGCCGGTGCCGGACCAGCAGCGGGCCCACCGCGGCCGGATCAGGGTCGGTGATCAGCACAAGCGGGCTGCCGAAGTGCAGCAGCACGCCGAGCAGATGGTAGAAGCGCGAGTGCACGAAGGACATGTGCAGCGCCGCCGGCTCGCCACGGGTGGGCCAGCCCATCGCCTGCTGCGGCACGAGCCGGTTCCACATGGTCTGCGCGCAGTGCACGGCCAGCTTCGGGACGCCGGTGGTGCCCGAGCTGTGGGTGATCAGGGCGGGTTCGCGGGGGTGGAGCCGGACCGGCGGGGGCGGCTCGGCGCCGGTGTACTTCGCCAGGGGCTCGGCCCCGGGCGCGTCGTCCACGCAGAGCGTCCGCCGCACGAGCCCGGACAGGGCGAGGTCCTTCAGACCGTCCAGGGTGGCGCTGTCGGTGATCAGCCAGGGGCGGCGCAGCCGGGCGAGGAGCTGCCCGGCCACCTGAGGGGCCAGCGCGGGCGACAGCAGCACGGGCACGGCGCCGATCCTGGAGGCGGCGCAGGTCAGCAGCATGATGTCGACGTTGTCGGCCTTGTGCACCACGACCTGCTCGGAGGGCCGCACCCCGGCCTCCCACAGCCGGCCGGACAGTTCCTCCACCACGTCGGCGAGCACGGTGTAGCTCAGGTCGACCCCGAGGGAGGGGTTGACGTCCAGCGGCCGGTCCAGGGTGACGAAGACGGCCCCGTGCCGGTCGGCGGCACGCCGGAAGACCGGTCCCAGATAGAAGCCGCGATCGGCGAGCAGGGGCCGGGACCGGTCCTGGGACTGTCGCATGAGGCCGTTCCTTTCCGAGGTGTTCACCAGGCCCCCCGGCGCACCAGATGGCGGCGGAGCTTCCCGGTCGGGGTGCGAGGCAGCGAGGGGACGAAGCTGACGCTGCGGGGGACCTTGAAGGCGGCGAGGCTCTCCCGCGCCAGGCCGATCAGCTCGTCCGACAGACCGTCACGCGCGGAGGCGACCGGCACCACGAAGGCCCGCAGCCGGCTCGCGCCCCGCCCGTCGGGCACCGCCGCGACCGCAACCTCCCGCACCGCCGGATGGCCGCGCAGTACGGCCTCCACCTCCAGCGGGGAGACGGTGATGCCGCCGACCATCTCCATGTCGTCGGCGCGGCCCAGATGCCGGTAGGAGCCGTCCGGTTCGCGGCACGCCAGGTCGCGGGTGGCCAGCCAGCCGCCGACCAGGGTCCGCGCGGTCTCCTCGGGCCGGTTCAGATAGCCCGGGGTGACCGTCGGCCCGCGCACCCACATCTCGCCCTCCTCGCCGTCCGGCACCGGGCGCCCGTCACGGTCGCGCAGCTCCACCTCGAAGCCGGGCACGGGACGGCCGACGGTGCCCGGGTGGTCGTGGGCGAAGCCGTTGGCGCAGAACGCGTGACCGGCCTCGGTGGAGCCGATCTGCTCCAGCACCGGCGCCCCGAGCAGCGCGGTCAGCTGCCGTGCGAGCCCGTCCGGCAGCCCCTCGCCGGCCGACACCGCGGCCCGCACCGAGGCGAAGCAGCCCTCGTGCCCGTGGCCCCGCTCGGCGACCAGCGCGGCGTACGCGGACGGCACCGAGTAGAGCAGCGTCACCCGGTGCCGGGCGACGAGCTCGTCGATGGTGGCCGGGGAGGGGCGCCGGTCCACCAGCACCGCCGACGAACCGGAGAACAGCGGGAAGACGAGGGCGTTGCCCAAGCCGTAGGCGAAGTACAGCTTCGACACCGACAGGGTGACGTCGTCCGGGGTGATCCGCAGCACCCGCCGGCCGACCATGTCGTGGTACGTCCGTGGATCGCCGTGCGTGTGCACGACGCCCTTGGGGCGGCCCGTGGTGCCGGAGGTGTACTGGACGTACAGCGGGGCGTACGCGTCGACCTGGTGGGCGGGCGCGGGCTCGGCGGCCGGGGTGAGTGCCATCAGCTGGTCCGCTCCCAGGCAGGCCCGGCGGGCGAACCGCTCCTCCAGGCCCGGCCCCGTCACGCACAGCAGCGCTCCGGTGTCCTCGGCCAGGAACACATGGTCGGCCGCGGGGAGTTCGGGGTTGACCAGGACCGCGACGGCGCCGAGACGGGCGGTGGCGAGGAAGGCCGTCACCCAGGCGAGGGAGTCGGGCAGCGCCAGCAGCACACGGTCGCCGGGGCGCACTCCGTACTCGGCGAGCACGGTGGCCGCACGGGCCGCGAGGTCGTGCACCTCCCCGTGGGTCCAGGCCCGGTGGCCCTGGTGAAAGGCGGTCCGGCCGTTCCACCCGCGCCGCTCGGCGAGTTCCGCGAGCTGGGCCGCCATGTTCCCGGGGGCCTCGGCCTCGGCCGGTTTCAGCTCGACCTGAGGACTGGTCATCTCTACCTGAGGACTGGTCATCGCCGGGCCTCCCCGGCCGCCCCGGCTCTGTCACCCGGCGGGGCCTGCTGCCGTATCCGGTCGGCGGTGTGCTGGTGCAGGGCCCGCATCGGGGCCGCGGTCTTCAGCAGCATCTCCTCGTACTCCGCCTCCGGATCGGAGCCGAGCACGATCGCGCCGCCCGCGCCCAGATGCAGCTGGCCGTCGGCGAACACGGCGGTACGGATGACGATGCTGAGATCCGCGCCGCCGCCGCACCCGAAGTAGCCGAGGGCGCCGGAGTACACGCCGCGGGCCTCGGTCTCCAGCGAGTCGATGATCTCCAGGGTGCGCAGCTTCGGCGCGCCGGTCATCGACCCGCCGGGGAAGCAGGCCCGGACGCAGTCCACCGCGTCCGTGCCCGGCCGCAGCCGTCCCACCACGGTCGAGACGAGCTGGTGCACCGTGGCGTACGTCTCCGTGGCCATCAGCTTCGGCACCCGCACCGATCCCGTCCGGCAGACCTGTCCCAGGTCGTTGCGGAGCAGATCGACGATCATCAGATTCTCGGCCCGGGTCTTGTCGTCCGACGCGAGCGCGTCCCGCAGCCGGTCGTCCTCCTCCGGTCCTTCGCCCCGGGGCGCGGTTCCCTTGATGGGCCTTGCCTCGGCGGTACCGTCCCGCCCGATCTTCAGAAACCGCTCGGGCGAGGAGCCGGCCACCTCCAGCTCCCCGAATCTCAGGAACGCCGCGTACGGGGCCGGGTTGTCGCGGCGCAGCGTCCGGTAGAACTCCAGCGCGTCGGGCGGAGCGGGTAAACGGGCGGCGTTCGTGAGGCAGACCTCGTAGCTGGTGCCGGCCCGCAACTGCCGCTGGCACGCCTCGATGTCCGCGAGGTACGTCGCCCGGTCGCGTACCAGCCACGGCTCGGCGGCGCCGGGGTCGGCCGGGGCCGGCGACACGGGCAGCGGCGCCTGCTCCGTCGCCACGCAGCTCAGGTCCGCCAGCGCGCTCTCCAGCCAGTCGGCGGCCTCCCGGGCCGCCTGCGGGGTGTCCTCCGCCAGGCACACGGCGTAGGTGAAGCCCTCCTGGTGGTCCACCGCGACCACCCGGTCGGCGAACAGCCAAGCGGCGTCCGGGTCCGGGGAGCGGTGCCGGTTGGGAGACCCGCAGTCGGCCTTCACCTCGTAGCCGAGGTAGCCGACGTAGCCCCCGGTGAAGTCGAAGGGCAGCCCGGTCGCGTCCACGCGCCGATTCGTCAACTGCCGCTTCAGATAGTCGAAGACACTCGCCGCGACCTTGCGCACCGGCCGCCCGGCCCGCTCGATCTCGCAGCGCCCGGTGGTGACGTCGTACCGCACGAACTCGGCGAGCGGCCCGCTGTCGCCCCCGAGGAACGAGAACCGCGACCGCCCGGGCTCGACCAGTGAGCTGTCCAGCCAGAACGACCGTCGAGACGCGGCGAACATCCGGGTGAAGGCCGCCTCGGTGTCGACGGCACCGGTGACCCGACGGGTGTGCAGCCGGTAACCGACACGGCCGGGACGCCGGGGGCGGGGAATGGCGGCGGCGGGCGGCTTGGCGCTGCCTACCGGGACGGTGTCTGCGGCGGCTTGAGCCCCGTCAGCCGGGTTCACCGCCCCCTTGGACATCGCCGAGACGGGAAAGACGGCAGCAGGCCTAGGAACCCCGCTCCGCGGCGGCGTCGCGGACCCGGGCTGATGGCCGGCCGTGGTCCCGGATGCGGCCGCCGACCGACTGCTCAGCTTGGCTCCGGGGAGATCACCGGCCCCGGCAACAGCCGCAGCACGGGAGTCCGCTCCGACCGTCGCCTGGACCCCCGCCGTAGCCCCCCGAGCCCCCGTCGGCCGGCGGACGCCCGCGTCGCACTCCGGTAGCACTGCCCGGCGGCGGGTCGGGGTCTCGGGGGACGGGACCGCCGTGTTCTTCGTGCGCAGCTTGCCGGCCCGTTCTGCGGTCAGGTTGCGGAAGTTCACGAGCATGCGGTGGCCGTACTCCGTGAGGACGGACTCCGGGTGGAACTGCACACCCCACAGCGGCCGGCTGCGGTGCCGCAGCCCCATCAGGACGCCGTCCTCCGCCCAGGCCGTGGCCTCGAGCGCCGGAGGCAACGGCTCGCGTACGGCCAGCGAGTGATAGCGCACGGCGGTGAAATGCTGCGGCAGGCCCCGGAACAGATCCTGTTCGTCATGCCGGACCGCGGAGAGGTGCCCGTGCCGCGGTTCCGGCGCCGGCCCCACCAGACCCCGCTCCCCGAGGGCGATGCCCTGATGGCCGAGACACACGCCGAGCACGGGAACCGGGGAGGTCGCGAGCAGCCTGGTCCCGATGCCGAAGTCACGCGCGTCACCCGGGTGCCCGGGGCCCGGGGACACCACGAGATTGTCGAACTCCCGGAGATCCGGAATCCCGTCCGCCGGGGCGTCGTTGCGTACCACCACCGGCTCCTCGCCGTTGACCTCGGCGATCAGCTGGAACAGGTTGTACGTGTACGAGTCGTAATTGTCGATGAGCAGGGTCTTCACCCGCCCACCTCCCTCTGTTCGTTCGCGGACCTACGTGGTCCGGCGTTTGTGCCGCCCACGAAGCGCCTGGAGCGACGGGTACAGCCATTTCCTGAAGAAACGCTGGAGGCGCGGCATGAGAATCCAGGTGACAAGGGCGGTCACACACAGACATAACAACAGCGTGCGTATCAGTGCATTGAGGTCACCGAGATAAGGAAGAATCGTCAGATTGAACAGGAGCACCGGTGGGAAAACCGCGCTCATATTCACGAACCACAGTTTCCATTTCTTCGGCGGTGCCGGCGGCGGGGGCGTCAGCGTCTGCGCTTCGAACCAGGCCCTGGCGCCCGGCACTCTCCGGCGCTCCGCCTCCCGCGCGACCCCCTCCAGCCGGGCGTCCCACTGTGTCCGGGAGGACGATCGCTCCCAGGCCAGGGCCGACCCCTCGCTGGCGAAGCGATAGACGACATGCCACTCCGCCCCTCCGTCGACAAGTACCCCACCCCCCAGAAAACCCGGCTGCCGAGCGGTCGCGCCCAGCATGGCCCACCCCCAGGAGTGGAAGTCGGCCGCACGGCCCGGCGTCACGCGATAGGCCACGGTGACCGTGACGGGATTACTGGTCACGCCGTACCGTACGGAAAGCGGTTCCCGCGCGTTCAAGATTCAACAAACAATTTTCCGGCCGCCCGGAAGTTGTCCGGAACGTGAAGCTTTACGGCAGGTACGCCACCCCCGCGGAAAAAGCCCAGCTCACTTCGGCGTCACCGCGCCCTCCCCGGCTTCCCCCGCCGCCCCGGCCCCGGACTCCACCGGCGCCTCCCCGAACCGCGACAGCGCCAGCGCCCCGGCCACCGCCACCGCGAAACCGAGCACCGCCAGCCGGCCCAGCCCCTCCCGCGTACGGTCCCCGAGCCAGATCACGCCGATCAGCGCGGGCGCGACCGTCTCCCCGAGTACCAGACCGGCGGTCGCCGTGGTCACCGACCCGCGCTGCAGGGCCGAGATCAGCAGCAGGAACGCGGCCCCGCCGCCGAGCACCAGCGCGTAAGCCGCCGGATTCGTGAAGAGCTCCCCGGGCGACAGCCCGTCGATGAGCCGGACCGCCACCTCCACCACCCCGAACCCGCAGCCCGCCCCCAGGCCGAGCGCGAGCGCCCGCCCCCGCTCCGGCAGCCGCCCGCCCGCCGCCCCGAGCAGCAGCACCCCGCCCGCCGCCCCGAGCATCGCCCACTTCAGCCACTCCGGCCCGGACTCGTCGCCCTCCGCCCCGGCAGCGAGCCCCAGCAGCGCGAGTCCGGCGCACACCACCCCCACCGCGGCCCACTCCACTCGGCTCAGCCGCACCTCGAGCAGCCGAGCCGCGACCACGGCCGTCACCGCGAGGCTCGCGGCCAGCGCCGCCCCACGGCATAGATCGGCACCGACCGCAGCGCGATGATCTGGAGCAGGAATCCGAGCCCGTCCAGCGCGAGTCCCAGCAGATACCGCCACTGCCGCAGCGCCCGCCACAGCAGCGCCACGTCCCCGCCGGGCCGGTCGCCGCGGCCGCCCGCGCGGCCATCGCCTGAAACACCGTCGCCGTACCGAAACAGACGGCCGCACCAAGGGCGCACACCATTCCAAAGATCACAAAACGACAGTGGGGGAGGGGGTGCGGGCAGGGGGGCATGCACGCCCGCTCTCACCGCTCTCTAGGCTGACCGCTCGGCAGTACACGGCGAGGCACCCGAAGCGGTACCCGGCGCCGTACACGACACGAAGAACACGGGGGAGAGACGAACATGGCCGAAACACGTCGACGGCTGCGCTCCAGCACGGTGGTGCTGGGCGGCATGGGTGTCCTCGCGGCGGCCCTCTCCGCCTGCGGCTCCGACCCGGACCGCCGCTGTGTGGACCGGGACAGCTACGACTACATCAACGGCTACAAGATCGTCGCCGACAAGAACTGCAACTCCGGCTCCTCGTCCGGCTCCTCCTACGGCAAGGGCCGCAAGAAGACCGGAAAGTCCAAGACCACGGACGCCGACTGGTACTACGACGCCGACATCAGCGCCGGCTACGCCGACAACGGCACCTTCAGCCGCAGCGAGGCCGTCGACCGGGGCGGCTTCGGCTGCTCGGGCTCCGGCAGCGGCGGCGGCTGAGCGGGCCCGGGCAGATGGAACGCCGCACCATGGAGCCCCGCCCCGGCTGGCAGCAGACCGTCGAGGAACAGGGCCTGATCTACCCCCTCACCCGCTACCCCGACGACTCCCTGCGCCCCTACTGGGACGAAAGCGCGTACTACGTCTTCACCCTTCCGGAGATCGAGGCACTGGAAGAGGTCGTCGAGGAACTCCACCGCATGTGCTTGGCGGCGGCCGCCCACATCGTCGCCGAGGACCGTTTCGCCGACCTGGGCATCACCGACCCCCGCATCGCCCGGGCGGTCGCCGAGTCCTGGCACCGCCGCGCCGAACTCCCCTCCCTCTACGGCCGTTTCGATCTCCGCTACGACGGGACCGGCCCGGCCAAGCTCCTGGAGTACAACGCCGACACCCCCACCTCACTGGTCGAGGCCGCGTCCCCCCAGTGGTTCTGGATGGAGGAGCGCTTCCCCGGCGCCGACCAGTGGAACTCCCTCCACGAACGCCTCATCGACGCCTGGAAGAAGCAGGCCGCCCTCCTCCCGCCGGGCAGCCCCCTGTACTTCGCGTACTCCTCCGCCGACGAACTCGGCGAGGACATGATGACGGTCGCCTACCTCAAGGAGACGGCCGAGCAGGCGGGCCTGGCGACCGACTGGATCGCCATGGAGGAGATCGGCTGGGACCGCCTCTCCGGCCGCTTCGTCGACAACCGCCTCCGCTTCATCCGCAGCGCCTTCAAGCTCTACCCCTGGGAGTGGCTCACCACCGACCGCTTCGCCGACCATGTCCTGGACACCCTCGACAACGGCGGCGGGACGGGCTCCACGCTGTGGATCGAACCGGCCTGGAAGATGCTCCTCAGCAACAAGGCCCTGCTCGCCATCCTCTGGGAGCTGTATCCGGACCACCCGAACCTCCTGCCGGCCCACCTGGACGGCCCCCGCGACCTGTCCACCACGGGCTGGGTGGCCAAGCCCCTCCTCGGCCGCGAGGGCGCGGGCGTCACGATCCACGACCCGGGCACCGCCCCCACCCTCCGCGACGAACCCTGCGTCTACCAGCAGCTTGCCCCCCTGCCCGACTTCGACGGCAACAGGGTGGTCCTCGGCGCCTGGGTGGTGGAAAACGAGTCGGCGGGCCTGGGCATCAGAGAGTCCTCGGGCTTGATCACAGACGAGTACGCCCGATTCTTGCCCCACGTGATCCTTTAGTGACCGTGCTTTTCAGGGGCGCGGGGAACTGCGCGACCAGCCCCCACGCACCCGCACCCGGCAATGCTCACCCACCCGGCAGACGCTTCCCCGACCCAACCGGTAGGCTGATCGCCGGGCCGTGACTGGCGCGCTGGGATGGACAAACCATCGGGGAGCGGCCCGAACGACAAGAGCCGTGCGCCTGGGCCGTACCGTGAACGCTGAACGCAACGTCCGGAGGTCCCCCATGCCCGAGCAGCTCACCCCCGCTTCCACCGCCTACCGCGCCGCGCTGGACGTCATCCGCGCCGTGGAACCCCGCGTGGCGGACGCCATCGGCCAGGAGGTCGCCGACCAGCGCGAGATGCTCAAGCTGATCGCCTCCGAGAACTACGCCTCCCCGGCCACGCTCCTGACCATGGGCAACTGGTTCAGCGACAAGTACGCCGAGGGCACCATCGGCCGCCGCTTCTACGCCGGCTGCCGCAACGTCGACACCGTCGAGTCCCTGGCCGCCGAGCACGCCAAGGAGCTATTCGGCGCCCGGCACGCCTACGTCCAGCCGCACTCCGGCATCGACGCCAACCTCGTCGCCTTCTGGGCCGTCCTCGGCGCCCGCGTCGAGGTGCCCTTCCTGGAGAAGACCGGCGTACGCCAGATCAACGACCTGACCGAGGCCGACTGGTCCGAGCTGCGCCAGGCCTTCGGCAACCAGCGCATGCTGGGCATGTCCCTGGACGCCGGCGGCCACCTCACCCACGGCTTCCGCCCGAACATCTCCGGCAAGATGTTCGACCAGCGCTCCTACGGCACCGACCCGGCCACCGGCCTGGTCGACTACGAGGCCCTGCGCGCCCAGGCCCGCGAGTTCAAGCCGCTGATCATCGTCGCGGGCTACTCGGCCTACCCCCGCCTGGTGAACTTCCGGATCATGCGCGAGATCGCCGACGAAGTCGGCGCCACGCTCATGGTCGACATGGCGCACTTCGCCGGCCTGGTCGCGGGCAAGGTCCTGACCGGCGACTTCGACCCGGTCCCGCACGCCCAGATCGTGACGACGACCACTCACAAGTCGCTGCGCGGCCCCCGCGGCGGCATGGTCCTGTGCGACGACACCCTGAAGGACCAGGTCGACCGCGGCTGCCCGATGGTCCTCGGCGGTCCGCTCCCGCACGTGATGGCCGCCAAGGCCGTCGCCCTCGCGGAGGCCCGCCAGGAGTCCTTCCGTGACTACGCCCAGCGCATCGTCGACAACTCCCGCGCCCTCGCCGAGGGCCTGATGCGGCGCGGCGCGACGCTGGTGACGGGCGGCACGGACAACCACCTCAACCTGATCGACGTCGCCTCCTCCTACGGCCTCACCGGCCGCCAGGCCGAGGCCGCCCTGCTCGACTCGGGCATCGTCACCAACCGCAACGCGATCCCCGCTGACCCGAACGGCGCCTGGTACACCTCCGGCATCCGCATCGGCACCCCGGCCCTGACCACCCGCGGACTGGGCACGGCGGAGATGGACGAGGTCGCCGGCCTCATCGACCGCGTCCTCACCGGCACGGAAGCGGGCACCACCAAGTCGGGCGCCCCCTCCAAGGCCCAGCACGTCCTCGACGCGAAGATCGCCGACGAGATCTCCCAGCGGGCGACGGACCTGGTCGCGGGCTTCCCCCTGTACCCGGAGATCGACCTCGGCTGACGAACGCCCCATAAGGGGCGCGGGGAACTGCGCGATCAACCACAAACGGTCCGCGGTTCCCCACCCGCCGAAACCACCCACACCCCTCTGAGACAATAAGAAACATGGCCTCTGACCGTCCCCGCGTGCTCTCCGGTATCCAGCCCACCGCCGGCTCGTTCCACCTCGGCAACTACCTCGGTGCCGTCCGCCAGTGGGTAGCCCTCCAGGAGACCCACGACGCGTTCTACATGGTCGTCGACCTGCACGCGATCACCATCCCGCAGGACCCGAAGGACCTGCGCGCGAACACGCGCCTGGCCGCGGCCCAGCTCCTCGCGGCCGGTCTCGACCCGGACCGCTGCACGCTCTTCGTCCAGAGCCACGTCCCCGAGCACGCCCAGCTCGCCTGGATCATGAACTGTCTCACCGGCTTCGGCGAGGCCGGCCGGATGACCCAGTTCAAGGACAAGTCCGCCAAGCAGGGCGCCGAGCGCGCGTCCGTCGGCCTGTTCACGTACCCGATCCTCCAGGTCGCGGACATCCTGCTCTACCAGGCCCACGAGGTCCCGGTCGGCGAGGACCAGCGCCAGCACATCGAGCTCACCCGCGACCTCGCCGAGCGCTTCAACGGCCGTTTCGGCCCGACCTTCACCGTGCCGAAGCCGTACATCCTGAAGGAGACGGCGAAGATCTACGACCTTCAGGACCCGACGATCAAGATGAGCAAGTCGGCGTCCACGCCGAAGGGTCTGATCAACCTCCTCGACGAGCCGAAGGCCACCGCGAAGAAGGTCAAGAGCGCGGTCACGGACACCGACACCGTCATCCGCTTCGACGCGGCCGAGAAGCCCGGCGTCAGCAACCTCCTCGGCATCTACTCGACCCTCACGGGCGAGAGCATCGCCGAGCTGGAGGCGAAGTACGAGGGCAAGGGCTACGGCGCGCTCAAGACGGACCTGGCGGAGGTCATGGTCGATTTCGTGACGCCGTTCCGGGAGCGCACCCAGCAGTACCTGGACGACCCCGAGACGCTCGACTCGATCCTCGCCAAGGGCGCCGAGAAGGCGCGCGCGGTCGCCGCGGAAACCCTTTCCCAGGCGTACGACAGGGTCGGTTTCCTGCCCGCCAAGCACTGAACCCGCCCCCGCGCACAGCCGTACCACCCGACAGCGCTGTACATCACTCCGGTTGCGCCTGCCTGTAACCCGGCCGTGGCCGTACAGTCGATAACCGGGTGGTCGTATCAGCGACCCGCCAACTGAACGACAGGAGACGACGTGGGGACCGTAACGATCGGTGTTTCGATCGCGGTCCCGGAGCCTCACGGCAGCGAGCTCCAGCAGCTGCGCGCGGGCTTCGGCGACGCCTCGGCTCACGGCATCCCCACGCACGTCACCCTGCTGCCGCCGACGGAGATCGACGAGGACGCCCTGCCGGCCGTCGAGGCGCATCTGACCGAGGTCGCCGCGGCCGGCCGGCCGTTCCCCATGCGGCTGTCCGGCACGGGGACGTTCCGGCCCGTGTCGCCGGTCGTGTTCGTCCAGGTCGTCTCGGGAGCGGAGGCCTGCACGGGGCTCCAGCAGCAGGTCCGCGACCCGGCCGGGCCGGTCCCGCGCGAACTGCAGTTCCCGTACCATCCGCACGTCACGGTGGCGCACGGCATCGACGAGGCGGCGATGGACCGCGCCTTCGAGGAGCTCTCCGGCTACGAGGCCGAGTGGCCCTGCACCGGCTTCGCCCTCTACGAGCAGGGCGCCGACGGCGTCTGGCGCAAGCTCCGCGAGTTCCCCTTCGGCGGCGCGGTCGTGCCGTCCCAGGCCGGCCCCGCGGAACGCGGCTCGGTCCCCACGCGCTGAATCGGAGTCAGATCGGCGGCCGCGTCAGATCGGCAGCCGCCGGAACACCCCGCGCGGCAGATGGCGCAGTGCCGCCATCACCACGCGCAGCGCGCCCGGTACCCACACCGTCTCCGAGCGGCGGCGCAGACCCAGCTCCACGGCCGTCGCGACCGCCTCGGGCGTGGTCGCCAGCGGTGCCTCGGGCAGGCCGGCGGTCATCCGCGTACGGACGAAGCCGGGGCGTACGACCATGACGTGCACGCCCGTGCCGTGCAGCGCGTCGCCCAGGCCCTGCGCGAAGGCGTCCAGGCCGGCCTTGCTGGAGCCGTAGATGAAGTTCGCGCGACGGGCCCGCTCGCCCGCCACGGAGGACATGACGACCAGGGAGCCGTGCCCCTGGGACTGGAGCGCGCGGGCGCACACCAGGCTCGCCGAGACCGCGCCGGTGTAGTTGGTCTGCGCGACCCGCACGGCCGCCTCCGGCTCCCGCTCGTCACGGGCCTGGTCGCCGAGCAGGCCGAAGGCGAGCAGCACCATGTCGATGTCGCCCTCGGCGAACACCTTGCCGAGCACGCCCTCGTGGGAGCCGGGGTCGAGCGCGTCGAAGGCGATGGTGTGCACATCGGCCCCGAGCCCGCGCAGCCGCCCGGCGGCCTCCTCCAGGGCGGCCGAGGGGCGGCCCGCCAGCCAGACCGTGCGGGTGCGGCGGGCGATCAGCCGGCGGGCGGTCGCCAGGGCGATCTCCGACGTACCGCCGAGGACGAGCAGGGACTGGGGGAGACCGAAGGCGTCCTTCATGGGAGCTCCTAGGTGCCTAGAGGTGGAGGCGGCGGGCCAGGTCGGACACGAACACCCCGTGCGGGTCCAGTTCGGCGCGCAGTGCGCGGAAGTCGTCGAGGCGCGGGTACATGGCCGCGAGCAGGTCCGGGCGCAGCCGGGCGTCCTTGGCGAGGTAGACGCGCCCGTCCGCGGCGGCGACCTCCTCGTCGAGTTCGTCGAGGAACGCGCCGAGGCCGGGCAGCCCCGCCGGGATGTCCAGCGCCAGCGTCCAGCCCGGCACGGGGAACGACAGCCAGCCCGGGTCGCACTCCCCGAAGCGCTTGAGGACGGCCAGGAAGGACGGGCAGCGGCGCTCAGCGATACGGCGGACGACCCCGCGCAGCGCGTCCTCCCGGCCGTGCCCGACGACGAACTGGTACTGGACGAAGCCGCCGCGGCCGTAGACGCGGTTCCAGTGGGGCACGCCGTCCAGGGGGTGGAAGAAGGCCGAGATCCGCTGGAGCCGGCCGACTCGTGCGCGCGGGGACTTGCGGTACCAGAGCTCGTTGAAGAGGCCCACGGTGGTCCGGCTGAGCAGGCCCTCGGGGACGACGGCCGGGGCGGCCGGGAGGCGGGCGGTGCGGAAGGCCAGCGGGTCCGTGCGCAGCCGGGCGGGCAGCGCGTCCAGGGGCGCGTGGTCGCCGCGGGTGAGGACCGCCCGGCCGGTGGCGGCGCCGCGGGCCAGCAGGTCGATCCAGGCGACCGAGTAGCGGTAGCGGTGGTCGGTGGCCGTCAGCCGGGCCATCAGGTCGTCGAGGTCCGCCGCCCGTTCGGTGTCGACCGACATCAGCGAGGTCTCGACCGGCTGGAGGCGGATCGTCGCGGTGAGGATCACGCCGGTCAGTCCCATGCCGCCCGCGGTGGCGTCGAACAGGGGCGTGCCGGGGATCACCGTGCGGATCTCGCCGTCGGCGGTGAGCAGTTCGAAGGACAGCACATGCCGCGCGAACGAGCCCGAGACATGGTGGTTCTTGCCGTGGATGTCGGCGCCGATCGCCCCGCCGACGGTGACGTAGCGCGTGCCGGGGGTGACCGGCACGAACCAGCCGAGCGGCAGCAGCACCTGCATCAGCCGGTGCAGGGAGACGCCCGCGTCGCACAGCACGGTCCCGCCGGCGGCGTCGATCGCGTGAACGCGGTCCAGGCCCGTCATGTCGAGCACGGCCCCGCCCGCGTTCTGCGCCGCGTCCCCGTACGCCCGTCCCAGGCCCCGGGGGATCCCGCCCCGGGCCCCGCACTCCCGGACGGCCGCCGCGGCCTCCTCGTACGTCCTCGGGCGGATCAGCCGGCCCGCCGTGGGAGCGGTGCGGCCCCAGCCGGTGACGGTGGTGTGGTCCAGGCCCATGACGTCCGGAGCGGAATCGGTGTCGGCAGACATGACCGTGACCGTATCGCCCTCTTATGAGCGATTAGTTAGTGAACATGGCATCCCTCCCCGAAATGGGTGATTAATGGGATGTCGCTCAATATTGCCGGAGTTCGGGCCGCGGGGGCGTGAACAGTGAGTCCACATGGACGACCTCGACGACCTGCACGACATGGACCACCGGATCGTTTCGGCGCTCAGGGCGTGCGGCACCGACCCGCGTGTGGCGGGCGCCGCGCGGGCCCTGTCCTGGGCGGGGGAGCACGCGGCGCTGTGGCTGGCGGCGGGGCTCGCCGGAGCCGCCGTGGACGGCGGGCGGCGCGGGGCCTGGCTGCGCGGCACGGCACTGACCGCCGGGGCGCATCTCGTCAGCATGGGCGTGAAACGAGTCGTGCGCCGACCGCGCCCCGCGCATGTCGAGCCCCTCGTGCGCACCGCCGGCCGGCACTCCTTCCCCAGCTCGCACGCCGCCTCCGCCGCGGCCGCCGCCGTCGCCTTCGGCGCCCTGGGAGCGCGCGCGGTACCGCCCCTCGCCGCCGCCGTGTGCGTCTCACGGCTGGTGGCCGGGGTCCACTACCCCTCGGACGTCGCGGCCGGCGCCGCCCTCGGCGCGCTCACGGCCCGGCTCGGCGCCCGCTGGGTGAAGGGGGGCGCCCGCCATGACTGAGGCGCCCGCCATGGCCGAGACGGCCGTCCTGCGGCAGCGCGCCGGCGAGCAGCGGCCCGCGCCGCCCCGCAAGGGCGGTCTCCTGGCCGGTCTCCTCAGGACCGCTCGCCCCCGGCAGTGGATCAAGAACGTCCTCGTGGTCGCCGCCCCCGCGGCCGCGGGCGAGCTCTTCTCCCGGCACGCCCTGGTACAACTCGCCCTCGTCTTCGTCCTCTTCACCGCCTGCGCCGCCGCCGTCTACCTCGTCAACGACGCCCGCGACGCCGAAGCCGACCGTGCCCACCCCACCAAGCGGCACCGGCCGGTCGCCGCCGGGCAGGTTCCCGTACCCGTCGCCTACGCCGTCGGCGGCGTCCTCGCCGTCCTCGCGCCCGCCGCCGCTGCCCGGCTGTGCCCCCCGGCCGTCGCCGCCCTGCTGGTCGCCTACCTCGGCATGCAACTGGCCTACTGCGTCAGCCTCAAGCACGTCCTCGTCGTCGACCTCGCCGTCGTCACGACCGGCTTCCTGATGCGGGCGATGATCGGCGGACTCGCCCTCGGCATCCCGCTGTCGCGCTGGTTCCTGATCACCACCGGCTTCGGGGCGCTGTTCATGGTGTCGGCCAAGCGCTACTCCGAAGCCGTGCAGATGGCCGGAAAGGCGGGCGCCACGCGCGCGTTGCTCACCGAGTACACCAGCGACTACCTCCGCTTCGTCTGGCAGCTCGCGGCCGGGGCCGCCGTCCTCGGCTACTGCCTGTGGGCCATGGAGGAGGGCGGTGTCCCGCACACCAGCGTGCTGCCGTGGCGGCAGCTGTCCATGGTCGCCTTCGTCCTCGCCGTCCTCAGATACGCCGTCTTCGCCGACCGCGGTACGGCCGGCGAACCCGAGGACGTCGTCCTGCGCGACCGTGCGCTCGCCCTCATCGGCCTGGTGTGGATGGCGATGTACGGCCTGGCGGTGGCCAATTGGTGACCACGCGCGCGTGGCGGGCCCGACCGGCTCGCCCGTGCCGTCGTGAACTGGCCGGCTTCGCCGCCGTCGGTCTCCTCGCCTACGCCGTCGACCTGGCCCTGTTCAGCTGGCTGCGAGGCCCCGCCGGACTCGACCCGCTCACCGCCAAGGCCCTGTCCTTCGTGGCCGCCTGCTCGGTGGCCTACGCGGGCAACGCCCTCGGCCCCTACCGGACCACGCGGGGCCGGGGCTGGCGGCCGTACGCCGTCTTCTGTGCGGTGAACCTCGCCGGTGCCGCCGTCCAGTTGCTCTGCCTCGCCGTCAGCCACTACGGCCTCGGGCTCACCTCCCAGCGCGCGGACACCGTCTCGGGCGCGGTCGTCGGTATGGCCCTGGCCACGATTCTGCGGTTCTGGGGTACCCGTACATGGGTGTTCCGGGCGGAGGGCAGAAGCGGATCATGGACTGGCTGAAAAAGCTTCCGGTCGTCGGGCCGTGGGCGACCCGGCTGATGATCACGCACGCGTGGCGGTCGTACGAGCGGCTGGACCGCGTGGCGTGGACGCGGCTGGCCGCCGCGATGACCTTCACCAGCTTCGTCGCGCTGTTCCCGCTGCTGACCGTGGCCGCCGCGATCGCCGCCGCCACGCTCGGCGAGGGCCAGCAGGAGAAGCTGCAGGACAAGATCGCCGAGCAGGTTCCCGGCATCTCCGACCAGCTGGACATCTCAGGGCTGGTGGACAACGCCGGCGCCATCGGTCTCATCGCGGGCGCGCTGCTGCTCTTCACCGGCATCAGCTGGGCGGGCTCCATGCGCGAGTGTCTGCGCGCGGTGTGGGAGCTGCCCGAGGAGGAGGAGAACCCGGTCCTGCGCTACGCCAAGGACGCGGGTGTCCTAATCGGCCTCGGCGGCGCGATCCTCGTCACCCTCGCCGCCTCCGCCGTCGCCTCCGCGATGGTCGGCTGGATCATCCGGCAGCTGGGCATCGACGAGGGCGGCTGGGGCGGGGTCCTGCTGCGGATCGCCGCGTTCCTGGTCGCCGTCCTCGCCGACTTCCTGCTCCTGCTCTACGTCCTGACGCTGCTGCCCGGCGTCGAGCCGACGCGCCACCGCCTGTTCGTGGCCGCGCTGACCGGAGCGGTCGGCTTCGAACTCCTGAAGCTCCTGCTCAGCGGCTACCTCCAGGGCGTGGCCGCGAAGAGCATGTACGGCGCGTTCGGCGTCCCCGTCGCACTGTTGCTCTGGATCAACTTCACCTCGAAGCTGGTCCTGTTCTGCGCCGCCTGGACGGCAACACAGAGCAAACAGGACGAACTCCCGACCACCGCCCCCGACCGCCCGGACGGCCCCGACGGGGCAGCGGACCCGGCGGTGGCAGGGGGCGGTTGACCGGGCGGGCACCGACAGCGCTGCGGTGGCGCCGACTCCTGGGGTGAGCCGTCGCCGGGCCGGGCCGGGCTCGGTCGGGCGGCGCACCGGGTCGGGTGGTGGCCGGCGGCGGTTGTCGTGCGGTGATGCCCGGGCGGGGCCTCGGCTTCCGGGGGCGAGCTGTCGTAGCCCGGGCTTCCGGTAGTGGCGGGCGGCGGTTGGCCGGGGAGGTGCTGTCCGGCCAGTTGTCGTGCGGTGATGCCCGAGCGGGCTGCCGGCTCCTGGGCGTCGGCCGTCGTCGCTCGAGTGGGCCTGGCGGTGTGCCAGGTCGGGTGGTGGCGGGCGGTGGTTGGTCTGGAGGTGCCGCCCGCGGCGGGGGCCGGTGGCGTTGCGGTGATGCCCGAGCGGGTGGTGGCTGCTGGGCGTGAGCCGTCGTCGCCCGAGCAGCCCCCGCGGTGTGCCGGGTCGGGTGGTGGCGGGCGGCGGTTGGGCTGGGAGGTGCCGCCCGAACGGCCCCGGTGATGCCCGGGTGGGGTGGTGGCTGCTGGGCGTCAGTCGTCGTCGCCCGAGCGGGCCCGGCGCAGGGGCCAGCGGCGGTTGATCAGGAAGGCGCCGGCCGCGAGCAGGACCAGGACCCCGCCGGTGATGCCGAGTGCCGTTCCGATGCCGCTGGAGCCGTCCGCGGCCGAGGCGCTGGCCACCGGCTTCGAACCGGTCCCGGCGTCGCCGGAGCCGCCGGCCTCGCCGGAGGGGTTCGCGCCGGGCCGGTCACCGCCCCCCGCGGCGCTCTTCGGCGGCACCAGCTCACCCACCGGCTGCACCTTCCCGGCCGCCTTGAACCCCCAGTCGAACAGCCGCGCGGTCTCCTTGTAGACCTCGTTGTGCTCGTCCTTCTCCGGGTTCATCACCGTGACCAACAGCACCTTGCCGTTCCGCTCGGCGACGCCGGTGAACGTGGCACCCGCGTTGGTGGTGTTGCCGTTCTTCACGCCCGCGATGCCCTCGTAGACAGGCACGTCCGCATCGCCGCTCAGCAGCCGGTTGGTGTTGCGGATCTCGAAGGACTTGCGGACGGACTTCCCCTTCTTGTCCTTCTTCGTCTCGCCGGGGAACTTCGCTGAGACCGTCGAGCTGTACTCCCGGAAGTCCTTCTTCTGAAGCCCCGAACGGGCGATCAGCGTCAGGTCGTAGGCCGACGACACCTGCCCCTCGGCGTCGTAGCCGTCCGGGCTGACGACGTGCGTGTCGAGGGCCTGGAGCTCCTCGGCGTGCTCGTTCATCTCCTTGACGGTGTTCTCGACGCCCTTGTTCATCGCGGACAGCACATGCACCGCGTCGTTGCCGGACTGCAGGAAGACGCCGAGCCACAGGTCGTGGACGGAGTACGTCTCCTCCTCCTTTATCCCGACCATGCTGGACCCCGCCCCGATGCCCGCCAGGTCGGAGGGCACGACCTTGTGCTTGGCCGTGCTCGGGAACTTCGGCAGCAGCGTGTCCGCGAACAGCATCTTCAGCGTGCTAGCCGGGGCCAGCCGCCAGTGCGCGTTGTGCGCGGCGAGCACATCACCGGTCTCGGCGTCGGAGACGATCCAGGAGCGGGCGCTCAGGTCCTTCGGCAGCACCGGCACACCGCTCGCCAGGTTCACCTGCGTCCCCGGCCGCCCGAGCCGGGCGCCGCCCAGGGACGACATCGAGGCCGGGGGAGTGGCCGAGGGGCTGCCCGACGGGCTGTCCGAGGGCTTCGGGGCCGCGACGGCGGCGGGCGCGGCCAGGGCGAGGGACGACAGGACGGCGGCGGTGACCAGCAGGGATCGCCTGGCGGTCTTCTTCGGTGCGGGCACGGTCGGAAACGTACATGCCGTACGCAGGGAAGTCCCGCCTCCCGCCCCACCCCGGGAACGGAACAGGACACGCTCTGGCGATACTGGACTCATGAAGCTCAGCCGCCCCGTCTCCTGGTTCCTGCTCGCCTTCGGGGTGTGGAGCTGGGTCATCTGGATCACTTTCGTCAAAAACCTTGTCAAGGACAGCAGTGGGCTCGCCTTCGACGACGGTCGTCCCACGGCGTACTTCTGGGTGCACCTGCTGCTCGCCGTCGTTTCCTTCGTATTGGGGACGGCCGTCGGGGCCATCGGGTTGCGTGGTCTGCGCGCACTGCGCCGGACGTCATAACGGCAATCGGGAGACACGACACCGTGGCCATCGTCTTCGTACTCGTCGCAACTCTGGTCCTGGCCGTCATCGTGACGGCCAACTGGTACGTGTGGCGCCGCCTGTTCCGTGACACGACCCGCGGACCGGGCCTCACCCGCCGCGCGGGCGCGGTCCTGATCGCCGGCGGCTGGACCCTGGCGATCACGGCCCTGGTCGCCGAACGCTCCGGAGCCCCCTTCTGGCTCCAGCAGACCCTCGCCTGGCCGGGCTTCCTGTGGCTGGCCCTGTCGATATACCTGCTGCTGGCGGTGGTGGCGGGCGAGGTCGTACGCCCCCTGCTGCGGCGGTTCCTGGAACGCCGGGACAGAGCGAGAGCCGAAGCCGGGACGGGGCCGACGGCGTCGCCCGCGGACCGGCCGCACACCCCTGACGCACCAGGCGGAGCGACGGGCTCCGCGCCGGCGGCCGCCGCCCAGGCCGGCCCCCACGGCGGAGCGCCCGATGCCGCGCCGACGGCCGGTCCGCAGGCCGGCGTCGGCGCCGCAGCGCCCGGTATGGCCGCCGCTGCCGCCGCACAGGCCGGTCTCCGCGGCGGAGCGACCGCCTCCGCCACCGAGCCCCACCCCCTGACGGACCCCGCCCCCGACGCCCCGGAGGCCACCCCGCAGCCGCTCACCCCCACCGGCACCACCGACACCACACCCGCAGCCCCCACCCCCACCGGCCCCTCCCGCCGCCTCTTCGTCTCCCGGGTCGTCGCCGGGGCCGCCGCGGCCGCCGCCGTCGGGACCGTCGGGTACGGGACGTACGGCGTGCTGCGGGGGCCGAAGGTGAAGCGGGTCACCGTGCCGCTGGCCAAGCTGCCGCGCGCGGCGCACGGGTTCCGGATCGCGGTGGTCAGCGACGTCCACCTCGGCCCGGTCCTGGGCCGAGGCTTCGCCCAGACGGTCGTCGACACGATCAACGCGACCCAGCCCGACCTGATCGCGGTCGTCGGCGACCTGGTCGACGGCAGCGTCAAGGACCTCGGCCCCGCCGCGGCCCCGCTGGCCCAGCTGAGGGCCCGTCACGGGTCCTACTTCGTCACCGGCAACCACGAATACTTCTCGGGCGCCGAACAGTGGGTCGAGGAGGTCCGGCGCCTGGGCCTCACCCCCCTGGAGAACGCCCGCCGGGAACTCCCGTACTTCGACCTGGCCGGAGTCAACGACGTGGCGGGCGAGGAGGAGGGCCAGGGCCCCGACTTCGCCCGGGCGCTCGGGGACCGGGACACCGCACGCGCGTGCGTGCTGCTCGCCCACCAGCCCGTCCAGATCCACGACGCCGTCGAGCACGGCGTCGACCTCCAGCTCTCCGGCCACACCCACGGCGGCCAGCTCTGGCCCGGCAACCTCATCGCCTCCGCCGCCAACCCGACCCTCGCGGGCCTGGAGCGCTACGGCGACACCCAGCTCTACGTCTCGCGCGGCGCCGGCGCCTGGGGCCCGCCCACCCGGGTCGGCGCACCGTCGGACATCACACTGATCGAGCTGGCGTCGAAGCAGGCCTGATCCGGACCGATCGGCCCATCGGTAAGTTCTTTCCCAAGTCGTCAAATCTCCCTTCCCCGGCCTCAAAAGCCTGTGATTGTGTGAGCCCGCCACGAAGGGGTGTGGCACCGGCACAAGGGCCCAAAGGGCCCGGGGAGGGCAAGGCCGATGCGATCGGTTCGCATGCGGATACTCGCGGGGCTGCTCGTCCTGGCGGCCGCGGGCGTGGGCGCCTGGCAGTTCCTGCCGTCGAAGAGCGACGGCAAGGCCATCACGGTGGGCACGACGGACGCCGTCACCTCGCTCGACCCGGCCGGCGCCTACGACGCCGGCTCCTGGGCGCTGTTCAGCAACGTCTTCCAGTCACTGCTCACCTTCACGCCGGGCGGCACCGCACCCGTACCGGACGCGGCCAAGAGCTGCGCGTTCGCCGGGGGTGACCTGACGACGTACCGCTGCGAGCTGCGCTCCGGCCTCACCTTCCCGAGCGGCCGGACGATGACCGCCGAGGACGTGAAGTACTCCTTCGACCGGATCCTGAGGATCAAGTCGCCCGTCGGCCCGGCGCCCCTGCTGGACACCCTCGGTTCCGTCAGCGCCGACCGGCTGACCGTCACCTTCCACCTGTCCTCGCCCGACGCGACCTTCCCGTTCAAGGTGGCCACCGGCGCCGGCTCCATCGTCGACCACACCGCGTACCCGGCCGGCAAGCTGCGCACCGACAACGGTGTCGACGGCACCGGCCCGTACACCCTCACCTCCTACACGAAGAACGCCACGGCCGTCCTCGCGCCCAACGCCCACTACCAGGGCGCCGTCAAGGGCGGCGCGGACCGCTCCGTCGAGCTGCGCTACTACGGCACCCCCGACGCCCTCGACACCGCATGGAAGGACCGGCGGGTCGAGGTCGCGACCCGCCAGCTGCCGCCCCAGGTCCTCGCCGACCTCAACCCCAGCGACCCGGCGCAGCGCGTCTTCGAGGCGGACGGCTCCGAGACTCGCAACCTGTACTTCAACACCCGCGCGGGCAAACCCCTGCACAAGCCCGAGGTCCGCCGGGCCATCGCCTGGCTGATCGACCGCGAGCGACTGGCTTCCACCGTCTACGACGGCACCGTCGACCCCTTGTACTCCCTGATCCCGGCGGGCATCACCGGCCACACCGCCTCGTTCTTCGACGACTATCCCGGGCAGGACGCGAAGAAGGCACGGCAGTTGCTCACCAAGGCCGGTGTGAGCCTGCCGGTCCGCATCACCTACGGCTACGCCAAGGGCCGCGGCGCCGGTGCCCAGGAGGGCGCCGAGATCAAACGCGAGCTGGAGGCGAGCGGACTCTTCAAGGTCACTCTCCAGGGCTACGAGTGGACCGACTTCCAGAAGCGGTGGGCGATCGGCAAGCTCGACGCGTACGCCGTCGGCTGGGTCGCCGACTTCCCCGACCCGGACACCTTCGGCGCCGCGCTCGTCGGCACCGGCAGCGCCATGAACACCGGCTACAGCAGCAAGACCGTGGACCGGCTCATCAAGGACAGCCAGCGCTACGCCGACCGCGGCGAAGCCGACCGGGACTTCCGCGAGGTGCAGCAGACCGTCGCGCAGGACGTGCCGGTGCTCCCGCTGTGGCAGTCGAAGGAGTACGTCGTCACCACCGAGGACATCGGCGGCGGCCAGTACCTCTCGGACGGCACGGGCGTCTTCCGCCTCTGGAGCCTCACGAGGCTCTGAGGCGCCCTGCGCGGCCCTGGGCCGGGTCCGCGACCTAGGTCTCGGTGCGGCCCTGGGACTCGGTGCGGCGTGCCGCAGGGTCCGGGATGGCCCGGGTCATCCCCGGCAGGAAGTCCGTGAACAACTCGTGCACCTCCCGCACCAGCGGCCGCAGCACCCGGAAGCGGGCCAGGGCGACGCCCCGCGCGGTGAGCCGGGCGCCGCGCTCGGCGAGCCGGTAGCTGCGCTCCCGTCCCTCCGTACGGTCGAAGATCCAGTACAGGACGAGCCCCATCTGGGACAGCCACATCAACTCGGGCAGGATGTCCCGCAGTTCCTCGGGCACCTTCGTCTTCGTCGCCCCGGCCAGCACCTCCCGGTGGACGCTGATGGCCTCCACACGCGCGTGCTCCGACTCGGGGGAGAAGGGGCTGAGCGGGCTGTCCGGGTCGGCGGCGTTCTTGAAGAACTGCACCGCGAACTCGTGGTAGGGCGCGGCGATGTCCAGCCAGGCCCGCAGCACGCCCGCGAGCCGGGTCTCCAGGTCGCGCTCCCGGTCCAGGATCTCCCGGACCGCCACCTGGTGCTCGGCGGCGATCCGGTCGTAGAAGCCCTGGATCAGGTGTTCCTTGCCCGCGAAGTAGTAGTACGCGTTGCCGACGGAGACCCCGGCCTCCTGGGCGATGGCCCGCATCGTCGTCTTGTCGTAGCCGCGCTCCTGGAACAGCCGCATGGCCGTCTCCAGGATCAGGGCGCGGGTCTGCTCGGACTTCGTGGGGGTGGCGCCGTCGTCGGGGCCGTCGTTCTTCGCGGACACGGGAAGAGAGCCTAACGTCAGAGCCGGTGCGGCTACCGAGGGGCGCAGGTGCCGTCGACGCAGCCCGGCGCGGTGTAGGACCAGCCGGCGTTCGGGTCGTACGCCCACCCGTCAGCGCGCCGGTACACCTGCCCGCCCCACTGCGCCCCGCCCCGCGGCCCCTGGCGCCACTGCGCCCCGCGCCACTTGGCGGCGGCGAGCACCGCGCCCCTGGCGAGCAGGGCGCCGGACGGGGTGCTCAGCCGGTGGGCGAGCGGCCGGTGCTCGCGCAGCGCCCACAGGGTGACGATCCAGGCGGCGGGCCCCAGATAGACCTGCCCGGCGTCGCCGACGACGGTGATCTCGTCGAGGGTGGCGCCGTGGTCCAGTCCGGGAAACCGCCGCCGGGCCTCCTCGGAGGCGGCCGGGACCAGCTCCAGCGGCACGAGCTTGGGCTGCCGCAGGAGCCAGTCGCGCAGGAACGCGCACAGGGAGCACTCGGCGTCGTACAGGACGGTGAGCCGGCGGACCGGTGCGGTGGCGTTCACCCGGGCCTCCGCTCAGGCCCGGGCCGACGGGGCCGCCCAGCCCTGCGGCGGCACGGGCGGCACCTGCTCCCGCTCCATCACGCCCCGCCGCCGGATCCGGTTCAGCACATAAACGTTGGCCAGGTGCATCACGCCGAGCACCAGCAGCACCACGCCGAGCTTCGTCGACAGGGCCTCGAAGACGCCGCGGGTGTCGGTGATGGTCTCGTCGCCGCTCAGATACAGCGCGACGAACCCGAGGTTGACGAGGTAGAAGCCGACCACCAGCAGGTGGTTGACGGCGTCGGCGAGCTTCTCGTTGCCGTGCAGCACATCGGCGAGGAAGACCTTCCCGTTCCGGCTGAGCGTACGAGCCACCCAGACCGTCAACGCGACGCTGACCACCAGGTAGATGACGTAGGCGATGACCGTGCGGTCCATTGCCCCACCCTTCTTGAACACGTTCAAAACGCTGTCGAGGAAGACTGTAGACCCTTTTTTGAACGTGTTCAACATGTGGGACTGGAGATCGCCGAGGAGCGGCTGACCGCACGGGAGTTGATCCGGCGCCGGGTGTTCCAGGAGGTCGCCGAGTACAACGCCCGTACGCCGGAGGTGTTCCAGGGGCTCGTCCAGCCCGAGGACACCGAGCGCGTGCTGAACGGGTACGTGGTGCGCACACCCCGCCGCATCGACCCCCGAGGCGCAGACGGGCCTGGCCCTGCGCGCCTTCGCGGGGAACGGCTTCCTGGTGCTGGTGGGGGACCGTCAGATCACGGACCCGGACGAGGAGATCGAGCTGCCGCTCGGCACCGAGGTCACCTTCCTGCAGCTCGTGCCCCTGGTGGGTGGCTGATGACCGCCTTCCGGACACCCTGGAGGGCCGCTTTCTTCACGTGAAGGGCGACCGCCACACGTACAAGATCCACCTTGGCTCGGGCAACATCCTCATGACCCCGAACGACCAGTACCTCTGCATCGTCCCGAAATTCGCCCCGACCGCCCCGGGGACGGGCTACCTCCCCTTCGAGGGCGACCGCATGTTGGCGGTCATCCTCAGCAAGGCGATGCTCTTGGCGGCGGACACGAAGATCACGGACCCCACGATCCTGAGCCAGCTGTGACTCAGTCGCTCGTCGCCGGCTGTCCCGCCTTCAGGATCGCGGCGACATCAAGGGTGACCTTGGCGCCGATGGAGTCGGGAAGAGCGACGATCTCGCCGGGGGCGTGGGGACGGTGCTTCTCGTACCCGTTGCCGGTGGGATCGGTGAGGACGTGAAGACGCTGGTGCTTCCGGTCGACGACGACGTAGACGGGCACCTTGGCCTCGGCGTATGCGGTGACCTTGGTTTTGAGGTCGTCCTTCCAGTTGCCGGAGGTGACCTCCAGAACGAGGCGGAAGCAGACCGGGTCGTACGCGTTGTTCTCGATGAAGTGGTCGTCGATGTCGGCGTCCACCACCACGAGGTCGGGGATGGCGTAGTCCTCGACGCCGGTCGGGAGCCAGAGTCCTACGTTCTGGAGTACCTCGGTTTCGCCGTCGTCCAATCCGGCCGCGATGAACGGCCGCATGAGTTTGGTCAGGGCCCGAGCATGAGGAGCATCCGGGGACGGGGTCACGAGGAGATGGCCTCCGATGATCTCGACGCGGTAGCCCTTATGGCGCTCCATGATCTCGTCGGCGATGGTCGTCAGGGTGACCGGCTCTGCATCGTGGAAGGGCTGCTCGACGGAAGCTGCGGACATCAGGTGCCTCCTGGGGGCTGGTGTCGAGAGCATCATCGTAGGTCGGCCCCCCCGAGCGTCCCTCTCGGCGTCGTTCACCCCATGGTGTGGCATATGCCCGAGGGCCCCGCTTCCCAGTGGAAACGGGGCCCTCGAAGGACTGCGGAACGCGATCTCAGAAGCGGCGCGTGATCAGCGCTCGCTTCACCTCCGCGATCGCCTTCGTGACCTCGATACCGCGCGGGCAGGCGTCCGTGCAGTTGAAGGTCGTGCGGCAGCGCCAGACGCCGTCGCGGTCGTTGAGGACCTCCAGGCGCTGCTCGCCGGCCTCGTCGCGCGAGTCGAAGATGAAGCGGTGCGCGTTGACGATGGCCGCCGGGCCGAAGTACTGGCCGTCGTTCCAGAAGACCGGGCACGACGTGGTGCAGGCCGCGCAGAGGATGCACTTCGTGGTGTCGTCGAAGCGCTCGCGGTCCTCGGCCGACTGGAGGCGCTCACGCGTCGGCTCGTTCGTGTCCTTCGTGATGAGGAAGGGCATGACGTCGCGGTACGCCTGGAAGAACGGCTCCATGTCGACCACGAGGTCCTTCAGGACCGTCAGGCCCTTGATGGGCTCGACCGTGATCGGCTTCTCGGGGTTGATGTCCTTGATCAGCGTCTTGCACGCGAGGCGGTTCTTGCCGTTGATCCGCATGGCGTCGGAGCCGCAGATGCCGTGCGCGCAGGAGCGGCGGAACGTCAGCGTGCCGTCGACGTCCCACTTGATCTTGTGGAGGCCGTCGAGGACGCGCTCCTTGGGGTCGATCTCCAGCTGGAAGTCTTCCCAGGTCGCCTCGGCCGAGACCTCCGGGTTGAAGCGGCGGACCCGGAAGGTGACGGTGATGTAGGGGGAGTCGGCGAAGCCGGGCTCGGGCTGGCCGGCCGCTTCCGCCTTGTCCACAACAGGGGTAGCCATCAGTACTTACGCTCCATCGGCTGGTAGCGGGTCTGGACGACCGGCTTGTAGTCGAGACGGACGGTTTCGGAACCGTCGGCGCCGACCTCGCGGTACGCCATGGTGTGCCGCATGAAGTTGACGTCGTCGCGGTTCGGGTAGTCCTCGCGGTAGTGACCGCCGCGGGACTCCTTGCGGGCGAGCGCGGAGACCGCCATGACCTCGGCGAGGTCCAGCAGGTTGCCCAGCTCGATGGCCTCCAGCAGGTCCGTGTTGAACCGCTTGCCCTTGTCCTGGATCGACACGTTCTTGAACCGCTCGCGCAGCTCCGCGATCTTCTCGACCGCCGTCTTGATCGTCTGCTCGGTGCGGAACACCATGACGTTGGCGTCCATGGTGTCCTGCAGTTCGCGACGGATCGCCGTCACGCGCTCGGTGCCGGTGGAGTCACGCAGTCGCTCCACCTGCTCGATCACGAGTTCCGCCGGGTTCTCCGGCAGCTCGACGAACTCCGCCGTCTGCGCGTACTCCGCGGCGGCGATGCCCGCGCGCTTGCCGAACACGTTGATGTCCAGCAGCGAGTTGGTGCCGAGGCGGTTGGCGCCGTGCACGGACACGCAGGCGACCTCGCCGGCCGCGTACAGGCCCGGGACGACGGTGGTGTTGTCCGCCAGGACCTCACCTTCGACGTTCGTCGGGATGCCGCCCATGACGTAGTGGGCCGTGGGCTGGATCGGGATCGGGTCCGTGTAGGGCTCGATGCCGAGGTAGGTGCGGGCGAACTCCGTGATGTCCGGGAGCTTCGCGTCCAGCTGCTCCGGCGGCAGGTGCGTCAGGTCCAGGTAGACGTGGTCGCCCTCGGGGCCGCAGCCGCGGCCCTCCCTGATCTCCGTGTAGATGGAGCGGGACACGACGTCACGGGACGCGAGGTCCTTCATGACCGGCGCGTACTTCTCCATGAAGCGCTCGCCGTCCTTGTTGCGGAGGATGCCGCCCTCACCGCGGGCGCCCTCCGTCAGCAGGATGCCCATGCGCCAGATGCCGGTCGGGTGGAACTGGAAGAACTCCATGTCCTCCAGCGGCAGACCGCGGCGGTAGACCGCCGCCTGGCCATCACCCGTCAGCGTGTGCGCGTTGGACGTCACCTTGAAGAACTTGCCGCAGCCGCCGGACGCGTAGACCACGGACTTCGCCTGGAAGACGTGGATCTCGCCGGTGGCGAGCTCGTACGCCACCACACCGGCCGACTTCTTGACGCCGTCGACCTCGGTGATCAGCTGGTCCAGGACGTAGAACTCGTTGAAGAACTCCACGCCCTCCTTGACGCAGTTCTGGTACAGCGTCTGGAGGATCATGTGGCCGGTGCGGTCGGCCGCGTAGCAGGAGCGGCGGACCGGGGCCTCGCCGTGGTTACGGCTGTGACCGCCGAAGCGGCGCTGGTCGATGGTGCCGTTCGGCGTGCGGTTGAACGGCAGGCCCATCTTCTCCAGGTCGAGGACGGAGTCGATGGCCTCCTTCGCCAGGATCTCGGCGGCGTCCTGGTCGACCAGGTAGTCACCGCCCTTGACCGTGTCGAAGGTGTGCCACTCCCAGTTGTCCTCCTCCACGTTGGCCAGCGCGGCGGCCATGCCGCCCTGCGCGGCGCCCGTGTGGGAGCGGGTGGGGTACAGCTTGGTCAGGACCGCGGTGCGGCTGCGCTTCGTCGACTCGATGGCGGCGCGCATGCCCGCGCCACCGGCGCCGACGATGACGGTGTCGTACTTGTGGATCTTCATGATTCTCGCAGCCCCGTGCCTAGCGGATGTTCGGGTCGAAGGTGAAGATCACCAGCGTGCCCAGCAGGATGGTGAACACCGTGGCGGTGTAGAGCAGGCCCTTGAGCCACAGCCGGGTGTTCGCGCGCTCCGCGTAGTCGTTGATGACCGTACGCAGGCCGTTGGCGCCGTGCAGCATCGCGAGCCACAGCATCAGCAGGTCCCAGACCTGCCAGAAGGGGCTCGCCCAGCGGCCCGCCACGAAGGCGAAGCCGATCTTCGACACGCCGCCGTCCAGCACGAGCTGGATCAGCAGGTGGCCGAGGACCAGCACGACCAGCACCACGCCGGACAGGCGCATGAACAGCCAGGCGGCCAGCTCGAAGTTGCCCCGCGTGGACTTCGGGGTCTTCTTGGTGCGCTGGCGCGGGGCCTCGATGAAGGGGGCCGGGTTGTCGACGGTGTAGACGGCGCCGCCCTCGACGGGGCCGACGCCCGCGGCGGTCTTGTCAGTCGTGGACATTGGCGTCAGCTCCCGAACAGTTCACGAGCGGCGTGGCCGAGGACGGGGTAGATCGCCCCGAGCATCAGCACGACCCACAGGGCTACGACGGTCCAGAGCATCTGCTTCTGGTACCGGGCGCCCTTGATCCAGAAGTCGACGGCGATGACACGCAGGCCGTTGAGCGCGTGGAAGAGGATGGCGGCGACGAGGCCGTACTCCAGCAGCGCGACGATCGGCGTCTTGTACGTGGCCACGACCGTGTCGTAGGCCTCAGGGGACACGCGGACGAGAGCGGTGTCCAGCACGTGAACGAACAGGAAGAAGAAGATGAGGACGCCGGTGACTCGGTGAGCCACCCAGGACCACATTCCTTCCCGGCCGCGGTACAGCGTTCCAGCCGGCACGGAAGTTTCCTCCGGGAGCGGGGATTGGGGCCGCGCCGGCTTGGTGTGTCGGTCGGGCCCGGCCGGGTACGGTCCACCGGCCCCCAGCATCGTAGCGATGCGCTGCGGCTGGGCTGCGCCGGGGTCTGGCTGTGTGATCAAACTGGCATGCGTACGGGCTAGCCTCGGCGGCTTCTGGGGTGTGATTTCCCGTTATCTGCCGGGTGCGGGTTCGTTGTGGTCGATCGCGCAGTTCCCCGCGCCCCTCAGGGCGCTGACCAACCGTTCTCTCGCCAGGTGGCGAAGTTCTTCCGCCACGACCACGCGCTCCTCTTCGGGATCGTTCGCCAATCGTGACCGGATGGCTTCGAGGAGCCGGTCCAGAGTCTCGGACGGGGAGACCCCGTCCAGACAGATGACGAACACGTGTCCGAATCGGGCCTCGTAGGCGGCGTGGGCCGCGCTGAGAGCGGTGTGGGCCGCGGCGTAGGTGTCCGGCGGGAGGGCGGGCAGCGGCTCGGCCGCCAGTGCTTCGGTGAGGTCGGGCCAGCCGAGGTCGTAGGCCGCCTCGTCCGCCGCGGCCAGCAGGGAGTCCAGGTCCGGGTAGGGGCGGTGGGCCGCGACACGCCCGGCCCAGCGGTGGCTGCGCAGACAGGAGAGGAGGGCCTGCTCCAGGTCCTCCTCGGAGGCTGCGTTGA
Organism: Streptomyces sp. NPDC055506; assembly: GCF_053643595.1. Taxonomy (NCBI): domain Bacteria; kingdom Bacillati; phylum Actinomycetota; class Actinomycetes; order Kitasatosporales; family Streptomycetaceae; genus Streptomyces; species Streptomyces sp. NPDC055506. Next base: position 57,378 of record NZ_JBSHKH010000021.1, read on the forward strand.
AGTGCTCCACCGGTATGGCTGCTCGGCCGGGGAGGTCTGGGAGGCGGTGCGCAGGCAGCGTGGGTCCTCGTGGGCGTCACGTGTGTCGGCAGGGCAAGGTGTGAGAGATGTGACGTCACGCTATCGAGTGCGACCGAGACGTGTCCGACGGATGCCCGAATTTCACCCGGGGGAGAGAGTTTCGGAACGTGTGGTGGACGCGCCCGGACGCGCGCCGGGCGCCGTCGGGTTTTAGGTTGGCCGTGTGAGTCAGCACAGGCGCCGGGATACGGCGAAGCAGGTGAAGCAGCGGCCGGTGCTGGTCGTGGCCATGGCCGTCGCCTTGGTCATGGTCGTGGCCGGGGTGAGTCTGGGGCTCTGGGCGGCCTCGGACGGCGACGGCGGGTCCACGGGGACGGAGGCCAGACCCTCCGACGGCCGGACCGCTGCCGCCCCGCAGGGCACCTCGCCGGAGAGCAGTCCCAGTCCGAGCCGCTCGTACGCCCTGTCCAAGGCACCCCGGACGATCCCCGCCGTGCGCGACCACGAGCCGGCGCGCGGCCCGGGCTGGCAGCCCGAGAGCGGCAACCGCGTGGTCGTGGCAGACGCCTCGCTGGCCGACGAGGGACGGCTGGTCGCCGGTGAGCTGGGGATGACGTACGCCGGCGAGAAGGACGACCGGCGCGCGGGGGACCTGCGGCTGGCGCTCGGCGGCGACAAGAAGGCGAACCCGGAGTCGTACGTGATGACCGTGCGCGACGGGCGCGCGGAGATCACCGGGCCCGCCGACGCGGGCGTCTTCTACGGCACCCGCACGCTCAAGCAGGAGACGAGCGACGGCGGGACGGCGCCCGAGGGCGTGGTGCGGGACGAGCCGGCCAAGCCGCAGCGCGGCTTCATGCTGGACATCGCGCGCAAGCCCTTCACGGCGGGCTGGATCGAGGACCGGGTCCGGGAGCTGGGCGATCTGAAGTTCAACCAGCTGGGCCTGCACTTCTCCGACGACCAGGGCTTCCGGATCCAGTCCGACACGCAGCCGGAGATCGTGTCCCAGCCGCATCTGACCAAGGCGCAGGTGCGGAAGATCATCGACCTCGCGGAGAGCCGGCACATCACCGTCGTGCCCGAGATCGACTCGCCCGGGCACCTGGGCGCGGTCCTGCGCGCCCACCCCGACCTGCAGCTGCGCACCGCGCAGGGGTCGCCGGTGCAGGGCGCCATCGACATCTCCAAGCCCGAGAGCGCCGAGATCGTCGACGGGCTGCTGAACGAGTACGCGGAGCTCTTCCCCGGCAAGCCCTGGCACCTCGGGGCCGACGAGTACCAGGCGCTGGTCCGCTCCGACCCGGAGGCGGCGTTCCCGCAGCTGGCCGCCGCGGCGCGGGAGAAGTACGGCGCCGGTGCCACGGTCGCCGACCTCACCACCGGCTGGCTCAACGACCGGGCCGCCACCGTCCGCGAGCACGACCGCACCCCGCGTGCGTGGAACGACGGCTTCTTCCGCGGCACGTCCGTCGAGCCCGACAAGGACGTCCAGGTCGCCTACTGGACCGGAAAGGAGATCGGCGCCCGGGAGCCCCTGGAGTACCTGGAGGCGGGCCGGCAGGTGATCAACTACAACGACGAGTTCCTGTACTACGTGCTCGGCGAGCCGCAGACCTTCGTCTATCCGACGGGGCAGCGGATCTACGAGCAGTGGACACCGCGGGTGCTGCGCGGCACCGCGGCCGTGCCGGAGCGCTACGACGGCCAGATCCCCGGCGGGAACTTCGCCGTCTGGTGCGACCTCGCGAACTCCCAGACGGAAGGCCAGGTGGCGGCCGGGATCCGGATGCCGCTGCGGGCGACCGTCCAGAAGCTGTGGGACCCGGACCGGCCCGAGCTGTCCTGGGCCGAGTTCCGGGCGCTGGCGGACAGGCTCGGCTGACTCCGCACGAATTGGCCCATACGGCTGCGAACTCCCGTACGACTGTGGTGGTCTTCTGACGCCAGTCGAATCGAATATGCCGGGGGGAACCGGAAGATGGGCTACTGGGGTTACTTCGTCGTGGGGAGAGCGGAGCAGCCGCTGGCGGAGCTGGCCGCGCTGACGGGGGCCGAGGGCGGTATGACGCCGCACACCTCGGCACCCGGCGGATGGCAGCTGTGGGAGTACCCGAGCGGCGAGGGTGACGTCGGGAACATGAACGACCTGGCCCGGGAGACCGGGGCGCCCGCGCTGTTCGGGTACGTCATGAACAGCGACTGCGTGGTGCTGGAGGCCGCGGCCCCGGAGAGCGGGGCGTGGACGACCTGCCTCGCGCGGAGCGCGATGGCCGGCTACTTAGGCGCGGACCGGGAGGGCCTCACGCTGGAGGACTACTTCCTGGAGCCCCGTGACGCCGCCGAGCGCGCGGTGCGCTGGGCCGCCGAGGCCGGACACGAAGTGAACGCCGACGCACTTGTGGACGTACTGACTTCAGACCCTGATCCCCTGGCCGAAAACCTCTTGTTCCGCTTTCTCGACAGACTGGGCGTGGTGCCCCTGTGACACTCCGGGGCCGTCGCACGCAGTAAGGGGAAGTGCGGGTTCCGTGAGGGGTGAGGGCTGGTAGTGGCCTGGTAGGGCCCCGGAGAAGGCCCGCGGAGGGAGACGTGGATGAGCCTGGTGGAGTTGATCGCACAGGCCGACGAACGCGGGCTGGCCGCGAGCGGCCTGGCTTGTTTGGATCGGTGTGTGCCCCTGCTGGGCGGTGACGACGAGATCCTGCGGCCGCTGTGGGCGAGCCTCACCGACGACGCCGGCGCCGGCGACTGGGGTGACGGCCTTGAGCAGGCGCGCGGGAAGCTGGACGCCGCGGGCGACGGGGACGAGGCGGTCGCGCTCGCCCACCGGATGCTCGAGGCCGCTCCGGCGGAGCGCTCCGCCGCCGAGGTGCGGGTGTGGGCCGACGCCTGTTCCGTCGCCTCCCTGCAGATCCACCGCCTCCTCGACACCGCCCCGGACGACGCCTCCTCGGTCGACACCCGTCGCCAGGGCCGCACGGAGGGCATGTCTCCGCTCGTCGCCGCCGAACTGCGCCGCCAGGTCACCGTCCTGGAGGTCCTGGCCGGACACGGGCCGGCCGGGCTGCGGCGGGCGCTGGAGGTGTCGATCGAGGGACGGCGGGTGCTGCGCGCGGTGGTCTCCCGCCGCACCCGGCAGCGGAGCTGAGCGCCGCAGGGACCCTGACCGCCTAAACCCCGTTCCTGCGAGAGTCCTGTGACTGTCGTAAGGCCGAGGTGGGGCGGTCCTGCGCCACTTCCGGGAAGTCGCCGATTTCGCGTGACGAAACGCCGCCCGGCAGCGCATTGAAGGGGTGTGACGACTCAGCAGGAGACCAGGCCATCGGCGGCTGCGAAGCCGCTGCGGTGGGCGGCGGACACAGTGGCGACGATGCGCGAGGGAGCACGACTGCGCCTCGACTACTCGGCACAGAGTCTGTGGAGCATCGACCGCATGATCGAGGAAATACGGCGGGAAGGAGCGCCCTACGCGGCCGTGGAGGAGGTGCTGCGCGGGTTCGGGGCCTATGCCGGTGAGGTGATGGCACGTCAGACCGGGGCCGAGTGGTGGGCCACCGGCGGCGACCACTGGATCCGCACCCCCGACGGGCGCCTCTGGGACCCGATCGACGAGGCCCGCCGCTGCTACGGCGGTCACGGATCGCTGCGGCTGCTGTGCCGGGACGCGGCGGGCACGGCGCCCCGGCAGTAGCGTCAGCGCGTCAGCACGCCCTCGATCCCCAGCTCGGCGAGCTCCCATTCCGACTCCGGCATCCACTCCGTCGCCGGTTCGGGCGCCGGTTCCGTCCCCTGCCCGGGCTCCGGTTGCGGTTGCGGTTGCGGTTGCGGTTGCGGCGCGACGAGCGTGCCGGCCTTCGCCGCGAGGGCGCGGATCTCGGGCAGGTCGTCGTAGAGGTTCTGCCCGGGGCACTCCGTCGGGGAGCCGTCGCGGTGCCCGGAGATTCGGTTGAGCGTGACCTTCTGGCCCGCCTGGTACTTGCCGTTGTCCGCGCCGGAGGTCAGCACCACGGTCCCGGCCGGGTCGATGCCGTACAGACCGAGCTTCCAGGCCGCCACCTTGGCGACCGACTCGCGCACCGCTGCGTTGGTGGTCGCCGTGGAGTAGTCGCCGAGCACGGACACGCTGCTGGTGGCGGTGTTGAAACCGTAGGTGTGCGCGCCGAGGACGGGCTTGTCGATGCCGCCCGCACGGCCCTCGAAGACGGTGCCGCACTTGTCGACGAGGAAGTGGTAGCCGATGTCGTTCCAGCCGTTGCTCTGCACGTGGTAGAGGAACACCCCGCGCACGACCGACGCCGACTGGGAGCAGGTGTAGTCGTTGGTGCCGGCCGTGTGGTGGACGAACATCGCCTGGGTGCCGGTGGTGTAGGTCGGCGGGTCCTTCACCAGGGACTCGTCGGCGCCCCAGGCGGAGCGCGACGTCACGGCGGGGCGGCCGGCCAGGGGCGCTCCGGGGGCCGGTTCGACGGCGCCGGGCCGGCCGCCGCCGGGTTCGACGACCGAGGTGTGCACGGCGTCAGCCCCGCCGTCGGGGTCGACCAGTTCGACGCGCAGGCCCTTGGGCAGCCGCCCGCCCGAGACACGCACCTGGACGCCGTCCGAGGGTCCGGTCCACAGCGGCTGGGTGCCGCCGCGCACCCCGGCGTGGTCGCGGTCGGGGCCGCTCTCGGGCATGCGCACATCGTTGTCCAGCGCCCGCCACGCGCTCCACTCGCCGCTCTCGCGGGAGCGGGTGCGCACGAAGGCGGTGCCGTCCAGGGCGGCGTCCGGGTCCGCCCAGGTGACACCGACCATGCTGAACGGCTCGGTGGTGCGCGGGGCGAGGGACCGCTTGTGCGGATCACCGTCCGGCACCCGGACGGTGTACACGCCGTCCGAGGACGAGGCCCGGGCGGGCTGGGCCAGGCCGAGGGCACCGAGGGCCAGAGCGGTGGCGACGGCGGTGCGCAGGAGGGGAGATGGCATACGGCGCTCGCCTTTCGTGGGGCGGATGCATCGCGTGCAGAGCTCCCCGGTACGTCACTTGGCCCAAACCTCCGCGGGCCGGCCCTCCCGAGGACGGCGGGTCGGGTTGACCCGAACGGTGGCCGGCCCCGGAGCGCCTGACGCGCTGTGACACTTCGGTCCGCACCGGCGCTGATCACCGTGGGGGCGTGGTACGGGAGGGCGCGCACTCGGTACGAACAGGGACGGTACGTGGGTCAGGGAGCGGCGCCCCGGCGCATGCAGGCGTACGACGGGGAACTGGGCGCGGCCGTCGCGCGGGCCCAGCAGGGCGACGAGGCGGCCTTCGCGGTCGCCTACCGGCTCGTGCAGCCCGGCCTGCTCGGCTATCTGCGCGGTTTGGTCGGGGACGACGCTGAGGACGTGGCGTCCGACGCCTGGCTGGAGATCGCCCGGGATCTGGGGCGGTTTCAGGGCGACGGGGCCGGTTTCCGCGGCTGGACGGCGACCATCGCCCGGCACCGGGCGCTGGACCATCTGCGCCGGCAGCGGGTACGGCCCCGGCCCGCCGTGCTGGAACAGGACGTCCTGGACCTGCCCGGGCCGCACAGCACGCACGACCAGGCGCTGGAGGCACTGACCACCGAGCACGCCCTGGAGCTGGTCCGCGGGCTGCCCCGCGACCAGGCCGAGGCCGTGCTGCTGCGCGTCGTGGTCGGCCTCGACGCCCCGGCCGCCGCGCGCGTCCTGGGCAAGCGGCCGGGCGCGGTACGCACGGCCGCGCACCGGGGGCTGAAGCGCCTCGCCCGGCAGCTGGGCGCCGACGGTGTGACGGATGAGGCTCCCCGGACGCTGGGAGATTCGACGTGAACGATGCTCAGCTTCTCCGGCAGGGCTGACGGGACCGCGCGGTCGCTCCGTCCTGAACAGGCCGGACGAGCGGGCCGTACTGGTGAGGCCCGGCAGACCGGCTGGGCGAGTGGATCGAGCAGGGACGGAATCGGACATGGCTGAACGGCAGAGCGGCGGCGGGCTTCCCGGCCGTCGTTCCCGTCCCGCCCTGTCCGACGCCGAGGTCGAGGCGCTGATCGTCGCCTGCCTCGTCCGGGACGGTGTCGACGCCGAGGCCGAACAGCGGGCTGTGGCCGCGTTCCGGGCCGCCCGGGACGCCGGGGCCCACCGCGGCCGCGCCCGCCGCCGGGACGACTGGGGGCTCCGGTACCGGCGCCGCCCGGTGCCGTCCCCGCGGACGACGCTCTCCGTGCTGTTCGCCGGTCTCATGCTGGTCGGTGTCGCCATGGGGGTGGTCGGCGCGGCGGGTTTCCCGGCGGACGACGAACGCCCGGCCCCCGTCCAGGGCACCGAGGCCGACTGCCGCGACTACCAGGAGGTCGGGGGAAGCGGCCAGGGCCTGGACGCGACGGTCCGGCAGCGTCTCGTGGCGGCGGCGGGCGGCGAGAAGAACGTCACGGCCTACTGCACGGAACGACTGGCAGAGCCCGAGCCGGGCGCGAACGACGGCCGCGCCACGCCCTAGGAGTGTCCCGAGGATCCTGCCGGTCCCCCTTCGGTCCTCTCGGTCGTCAGTCGCACAGGCTCGCCACCACGAGGCTGTCGAAGGCCAGCCGGCCGGACTGCCACGCGGTGACCCGGACCGCGGCGTCCTCGCTCGCGTCCTGCGCGGGGAGCCTGGTCGCGGAGATGCGGCAGGGGATGTCCGGGGTCAAGGGGAAGTGGAAGGCGCTGCGCAGTTCCACGGGCAGTACGCGGTACGGGGCGCAGGCCGCCTGTACGGCCTGGCGGGCCGCCTCCAGGAGCACCATGCCGGGGATCTCGTGGGTGGGGTGGTCGAAGAGCACCGGGTGGCCGGGGTCGATACGCAGGTCCCAGTTCAGGCCCCGGCGGGCGGCGGCGGAGCGGGGGACTCCGAGGACGACGTCGTGTTCGTCGAGGCGGCCCACGATCGCGGGAGGGACCGGGTCGGGCAGGGGCGGGTACCCGCCGCCCTCCCCTGCGGCGGGGCCCGGGGCGGACACGCGCAGTGTCAGCCGTCCCGCGCCCGCGAAGTCGTCGCCGCGCAGCAGGTCTGCCTCCAGGGTGAGTGCGGTCGGGGGGCCGTCGCGACGATCGGCGCCCCGGACGTCCGTGGCCGCGGCCTCCAGGCGCATCTCGGCCGGGCGGGTGCCGAGCAGGATGACACCCGGCACGACCTCGAACTCCAGTTCGGCGATGGTGAAGTGACGGTCCGCCGGGACGCCGTAGTACGTCTGCCCGACCAGGACGGAGGCCTGCCGTAGCGACTCCGCTGTGAGCAGGGGGTCGTACCAGGCGCCGGCGATGGGTGCGTAGAAGTGGTGCCCGCGCGGCCACTGCGCGCCCAGCCGGAACGCGTCGGGGCCCAGCCGTCGCCAGTCGGTGATCAGCACCTCTGCCACGGCACTGCGGTCGACGAGATGACGCGGGGCGGTCCGGACGAAGTGGAGGTCGGCCTCCGGCCCGGCATCCGGCGGCAGAGGGAGGGTGAGCGCTTTGGGTATCGGATCGGTGTGGGACACGCGGGTTGCCTTTCTCATGGGCGTCGACGCGACGAACGCGTCCCGGGGCGGGCGGGTCCCGGGCGGGGCCGGGCCGTGCGGTGTCGGGTCCCGGGGCGGGGCCGTGCGAACCGGGCCGGGCCCCTGACGGGCGGAGCCGGCTCCCGGGTGGGGCGCGGCCGTTCAGACCGGTCCGAGGACGCCGGTGGCCTCGGCTCGGCGGGTGGCGGGTGGTGAGAGAGGGAGGCGGGTGGTGAGCGACGGGGTGCCGAGTCCCGTCTGGGGGCCTGGGTCGTGCGACGGCTGGGTGGGGGCGCCGGGCTGGCCCCGGTGCCGGAGCCGGCCCCCAGCCACGGCCGGGGCCGTGCCCACGGCGGGGCCGGCTGGCGGCCTGGCCTGTGCAACGGTTGGGCCCGTGGCCGGTGCTGGACCCGTAGCGACGGCTTGGCGTGTGCAATGGCTGGATCTGGTGCTGGTGCTGGACCCGTAGCGACGGCTTGGCCTGTGCAGCGGCTGGATCTGGTGCTGGTGCTGTCCCGTACCCACGGGCTGGCGTGTGCGATGGCTGGGTCCGGTGCTGGTGCTGGACCCGTAGCGACGGCTTGGCCTGTGCAGCGGCTGGATCTGGT
>NZ_JBSHKH010000021.1:65606-81605 GCF_053643595.1 Streptomyces sp. NPDC055506
GTGCTGGTGCTGGACCGTAGCGACGGGCTGGCGTGTGCGATGGCTGGGTCCGGTGCTGGTGCTGGACCGTGGCGATGGCTTGGCCTGTGCAATGGCTGGTGCTGGACCGTAGCGACGGCCTGGCCTGTGCGACGGCTGGATCCGGCGCCGCAGCTGGACCCTAACCACGGCCAGGACCCGTACCCGCGGCCAGGACCCGTACCCACGGCCAGGGGCCGTACCCGCGGCTGGACCGGTGGCGGTGCTGGGCTGTTGCCGGTCCCCGGGGCGGCACCGGAGGGAGCTGCTCCGGGGGCCCGTCCGGCCGTGTCCGAGGGGGTGTCCCCGAGGATCCAGGGAGGGAGAGAGGCGGGTCAGGCCGCTGCCAGGGCCGTGAAGCGGCCGGCGTGGAAGACCAGGGGGCCCGCCTCGGCCGTCAGGGCGCCTTCCAGGGCCTCGGCGATGACCAGTTCGTGGTCGCCCGCCGGATGGAGCGTGGTGATACGGCAGTCCAGCCAGCCGAGACCGTCGGCGGGAATGGGGTGCCCGGCCCGGGTCGTGGACCAGGCGCCCGCGGCGAAGCGGTCGGCGCCCTTGGCGCTGAACAGCCGGCACAGCTCCGCGTGCTGGTCGCCGAGGATCGTGACCGCGAAGGAGCCGGCCTCGCGGATCGCGGGCCAGGTCGAGGACGTGTCCGCGGCGCACAGGGCGACCAGCGGCGGGGTGAGGGAGACGGAGGTGAAGGAGTTGACCGCCATGCCCTTGGGGCCTTCGGCCGTGTCGGCGGTGACCAGTACCACTCCCGTGGTGAACCGGCCGAGTATGTCGCGGAACGAGCGTTGCTCCAGCATGAGTTCTTTCCGATCGGTGGGACGCACGGCCGGGCCGACGGAACGGCCCGACCTGGCGTGACATACGGAGGGCTCGGCGAGGACGCTCCCTCGCGCTACTTCTTCCGGCTGGCGATCGCGAAGTCCACCGCCTCCTGCGGACGGGCCGCCGAGCCGTTGATGCGGGGGGCGACATGGCGGGCCAGCAGTTCCATGCTGCGGTTGGTCTTCTCCCAGGACGTCCAGTCGGCGACGTAGACGAGCAGCGTGCCGAAGCCGCCGGTGATCTCGTGCAGCCGCTCGATGCCGGCGACCACGTCGTCCACCGAGCCGACGAGCGCGCCGCCCGCCTCGACCCGGGCCTCCAGCGCCCTCTCGCGCGGCACGTCGGGGCTGAGGACCTCACGGCCGGCCGCCTTGCCGAAGTACTCGAACAGCCAGCGGTCGTAGCCCTCGCGGACGTCCGCGTACGCCTCCTCACGGGTCTCGGCCACATGCACCGGCAGCGCGATACGCCACTTGTCGCGGTCCAGGGTCTGCCCGTGCTCGGCGGCGGCCTCCTCCGCGTACTTCCACTGGTGGGCCAGGTTGATGTGCGCGGGGGCGCCCGGCGTGAGGAGCGCGAAGGGCAGCGCGAACGAGGTCATGCTCAGCCCGTACTGGCCGATCAGGCGCGGGCTGGACTGCGAGGTGCCGGAGGTCGCGACCGCGACCTCGATGCCCTGCGGGCTGAAGCGCGGCAGCTGGAGCTTGGCGTCGCGCAGGTCGAACCAGTCCGTCTGCTGGGTGATCCGCTCGTCGCCGTTGACCAGCTCCAGGACCGTCGGCAGGGCCTCCTCCAGGCGGCGGCGCTGCACCGGCTGCTCCAGGCCGAACATCTTCGCGTCGAAGGGCACGCCCGGGCCGACGCCCAGGATGTACCGGCCGCGGGTGAGGTGGTCGAGGTGGACCGCCCGGCTCGCCACATGGAAGGGGTGGTGGCCGGAGAGCGGGACGACGCCGTGGGCCAGCTTGATCTGGGTGGTGCGCTGGGAGGCGGCGGCTATCAGCGTCTCGGGCGCCCCGACCAGGCCCCAGCCCAGCGTGTGGTGCTCGCCGAACCACGCCTCGTCGAAGTTGAGGTCGTCGACGTACTCGACGAGGTCCAGGTTGCGGCGGATCGCGAGGTGCGGGTCCTGGCCGGTCTCGTGGACGGGGGACAGGAAGAGACCGATACGGCTGTGCATGACAGACCTCCGGGAAGCAAGTAGAGAGAACAAAGGCAGGGCAGGGAGTGAGTGGGGGTCAGGCGACCCGGTACACCGCGTCCTTGAGCGCGCGGACCTTCTCGTAGCCGGCCGTCAGGGCCGTCTCGTCCGGTGCCGTGAGGAAGACCCGCATCGAGCTGGTCAGCAGATCGACCGTGGGCCTGATCCGGGCGCCGGGCGCGTACTTGACCGTCGCGAGGAAGACGCTCTCCAGGGCGCGGATCTCCGCCACGGCCGTCTCGTCGACGGTGTCGACGACACCGTCGAGTTCGGTCGGGGTGTTGTAGACGACGGCGGGCCGCAGCCTCCGGTACGTCCGGCCGGCGTACTCCGCGAGGAACTCCTCGGGCCGGGTGTACGCCTGCGCGGTGAGCGCCGCCTGGTTGTGGCCGAGGCACACGTCGTGGAAGGGGGCGTTGATGTTGCCGTTGAGGCGGGTGGCGATCTCGACCAGGACGGGGCCCTCGTCGGTGACGATGACCTCGGCGTGGGCCGGCCCCCAGGCGACGCCGAGGGCGGCGAGGACCTCGTCGACGTACGAGGTGAGTTCGGCGACCACCGGGTTGTCGTCCGGGTCGGCGAGGAGGTCGCGGTTGTAGATGTTCTTGCCGGACGGCAGCAGCGTCTTCTCGTACTCCCAGACCCCGCAGACATACCGCTCGCCGCCGCAGCTCACGGTGTCGACGATGTACTCGGTGCCCTTGAGGTAGGACTGCACGAGGATCTCGGTGTTGGCGAGGCCGAACATGTTCGGGGCGTCGAGGACGCTCCGGGCGGCGGCGCGGACCGCGTCGGGGCCGTCGCAGACGAAGACGCCGTCGGAGGCCGCCGAGCTGAGCGGTTTGACGACCACCGGGTAACTGCCGTGCTCCTCGGCCCAGTCGACCGCCGCGTCCGGGTCGTCGGTCTTGAGCTGCCGCGCGCAGCGCACCCCGGCGCGGCGCAGCGTCTCGATCATCTCGTACTTGTCGCGGCGGGCCGGGGACAGCGCCGAGCCGTTGGAGGGGACGCCGACGGCCTCGCTCAGCCGGTCGGCGAGCGGCACGGACGACTCCTGGCCGGCGATCACGCACACCGGGTCGAGGGCGCGCAGCCGCTCGACGAGGGCGTCCTCGTCGCCGTGTCCGGCGATGTTCTCCCGGTAGGCGGTGAGGTCCGGCGGTGCCATCGCCGGGATCAGCTCCGGGGTGGACTGGACGTGCACGACGTCCGTGCCGTACGCGGCGAAGGCGGCGGGGTAGAAGTTGCCGGCGGAGTAGCCGTCGACGATCACCGCCACGGGGCGCGTGGGAGTGCTGCTCATGAGGTGGCCTCCGGTTCTGACGTGGTCTCGGACTCGATGAAGCGGGCCAGGCGGGCGATGCCCTCGCGGATCGCGGCGGGGGTGAGGTTGCTGAAGCCGAGGCGCAGGGCGCGTTCGCCGCTGCCGTCGAGGTGGAACATGCGCATCGGCGCCCAGCTGACGGCGTAGTCGCGGGCCGACCGTTCCATGGCGACGAGGTCGGCCTCGAAGGGCACCTCGACGACCAGGAAGAAACCGCCGCGCGGCCGGTTCCAGCGCACGCCGTGCTCGGCGTACCGCTCGGGCGGGAAGTGCTCGGCGAGGGCGTCGAGGGTGGCGGCGAGCCGCTCCTGGTAGACGGCGGCCAGATCGCGGGTGGCGGAGCGCAGGTCGTAGTCGGCGTCGACGAGGATGCCGCCGATGGCGGCCTGGGAGAGCGAGGACGAGCCGACCGTGAACATCGCCTTGGCCTTGGAGAGTTCCTGGGCGAGGGTGCGCCGGGTGCCGTCGTCGCCGACGACCTCCCGGTCACCGACCAGATAGCCGAGGCGGGCGCCCGGGAACGCGGACTTGGCGAAGGAGCCGAGGTAGACGACGTCACCGCGGGTGTCCAGGGCCTTGAGCGTCGGCAGCCTCTCCTCGTCGTTCGCGAAGAGCCCGTACGGGTTGTCCTCCAGGATGGTGAACCCCTCCTCGGCGGCCAGCTCGAGCAGCCGCCGCCGGGCCTGAAGGGGTACGACCGTGCCGGACGGGTTGGAGAAGTCGGGGACCAGGTAGAGCGCGGCGGGCCGCTTGCCCTCGGCACGCACGGCACGCACGGCGGCGGCCACGGCCTCCGGTTCGAGCCCGTTGGGCCCCTCGGTGATGCCCTTGACCGGAATGTCGAGCATGCGGGCGGCGCCGCGAATGCCGACGTACGCCGGGGACACGGACAGCAGCACGTCGTCGGGCGACCGGAACAGCCCCCGCAGGGCGACGAGCGCCGCCTCCTGGAAGCCATGCGTGATCATGATCGCCTCGGGCGCGACATCGATGTCCTCGTCCTTGGCGAGCATGCGGGCGACCTCTTCCTGGATGAACCCGTTGACGGGTCCGTACTGGAAGTGCAGCCGGGTGACGCGCTGCTCGGGCACCCCCTGCTCCCGCAGGTGCGCGATGTACCGGTCGACGTAGTACGAGAGCTTCGCGAGGTTGTGCGTGCCGTCGTGGGGCGCCCCCGACGAGAACGACAGCGCCTCGGGGAACTTCATCGCCGTCTCACTGAGCAGCCGCATCGAGTCCATGCCCGGATCGACGATCCCAGCGTGCAGGGCCTCTCGGCGCAGGGGGGTGGGGGTTTGCTGAACTGGCGTCACGAGCACGTCAGTCGGTCCTTTCGGGGAGGCTTGCTTCATTACGGGAAGGGGCGGGGGCGAAAGCCCGGGCTCAGGCCGCGGCCTTCTCCGCCGCGGCGGCCCACGTGCCCTTGCCCGGCGCCCACTGCCGGATACGAACCCGGGAGACGATGCCCCCCTTGACGTAGGGCTCGGCGTCCAGGACCTCCTGGAGGCGGTCGCGGTCCTCGGCCTCGTAGATCAGCAGGCCACCGTTGATGTCCTGGAGCGGCCCGGCCAGCAGCAGTACGCCGCTGTCGGTGAGGGCCCGCAGATAGTCGGTGTGGGCGGGGTGCAGATGCTCCCGGCCGGCGCGGTCGACGTTGTACTCGAACTCGACGACGAACTTCGCCATGGATACCTCCGGTGTCGCGATGGGGGGGGCGGGCGAGGGGCGGGACTCACATGTAGATGCCGCCGTTGATGTCGATGACGGACCCGGTCGAGTAGCCGGCGCTCTCGGAGCAGAGGTGCAGCACGCTGCCGACGGCCTCGGCGACGGTGCCGTAGCGGCCCATCGGCAGCTTGGCCAGGACGGCCCGCTGCTGCTCCGGGTCGCGCCGCTCGAACGCCCCGGCGACCCGCTCGGTGGCGATGGGCCCGTGGGCGACGACGTTGACGACGACCCCGGTCGGGGCCAGCTCGAACGCCAGCTGCTTGGTCATGCCGATGACGGCGGCCTTGGCGGCGACGTACGCGGCGTTGTTGAAGCGGCTGTACGTACGGCCGCCCGCCGAGGCGAAGTTGACGATGCGGCCGTAGCCGTCGGCGGCCATGCGCGGGGCGCACACCTTGACCGCGATCCAACTGCTGACCACGTTCTCCAGGAAGGACTCGTCGAAGTGGTCGGTGGTGAGGTCGGCGTAGCCGATCACGCGGGTGTCGCCGCCGACGCCGTTGACGAGGATGGACGGGGCGAACCGGTCCACGACGTCGGTCAGTTGGCGTTCGGCCGCCGGGATGTCGGTGATGTCACCGACGACGGTCTCGACCTTGGTGATCCGTCCGAGCTCCTCGGCGAGCCGGCCGACGGCCTCGGCGTCCCGGTCGAACAGGACCAGCGTGTGGCCCTCCTCGGCGAGCTCGCGGGAGACCTCCTTGAGGATGCCGCCGGCGGCGCCGACGAGGAGTGCGGTGCGGGGAGTGGGTGCGGGCATGGTGGGTCACCTTGTCTCTCGGGTCGGGCTTTACGGGGCGGTTGCTCGGGCGGTGGTGACGGACTCGGGGTCGGGGTCGAGATCGGAGTCGGGGCCGGAGCCGGGCTTGGTCACGAACCCGGCCAGCCGGGGCAGCAGGGCGAAGCCGGCCGTCACCGCGAGCCCCAGGCCGAGGACGGACATCCACAGCGCCCCGTAGCCGTGGGAGTGCGCCAGGGCGAGTCCGGCGGGACCGCCGACGACGAACGCCGCGTTCCAGGCGAAGAAGTACGAGCCCTGGTAGGTGCCGCTGCGTCCGGCCGGGGCCCGGTCGGCGATGAAGGTGGCGGACATCGGGGCCCACAGCACCTCGCCGAGCGTCCATACGACGGTGGCGATCGTGAAGGACACCATGCCGCCGGCGAGGGCGTTGCCGCCGAAGCCGAGGGCCATGAACACGGCCGCCAGGATCAGCGGGACGTGGGCGCGCAGCCCGCCGACCAGACGGGGCACGAGCGGGAGCAGCAGCACGGACAGTACGGCGTTGACGGCGAGGACGAAGCCGATGTCCCCGGTGGTCAGCCCGCTGGCCCGCATGTCGAGCGGCAACGCGGAGTTGACCTGGAGGTAGATGCAGGCCAGCAGGAAGGTCAGGAGGAGGAAGGCGACCAGGACGGGGGTCCGGAAGGGTTCGGCGATCCCGCGTGCGGCCGCCTTGAGGGCCGCCGCGGCCCCGGCGGGCCGGTCGGCGCCCTGCGCGGGCGGCGGATCGGCGGGCACCGCGAAGACGAGGGCCGCGTAGACGAGGCTGGAGGCCGCCCAGACGACGAAGAGGGCAGGGGGGCTGACCTCGAGCAGGAAGCCGGAGAAGACGGGGCTCAGCGACATGCCGATGTTGAAGCCGACGAGGAAGAGGCTGTACGCCTTCGAGAACTGCTCCTGCGGAACGATCGCGGAGATCAGCCCGGCCCCGGCCGGCCGGTCGACGGACGACAGGAACCCGGTGATCAGCGACAGCGCGCACAGGGCGACGACGTTCTCGGCGACGGCGAAGAGCAGGGCCATCGCGGCCGTGACCGGCTGGGCGGCGATGATGGTGCGACGCGGCCCGATCAGATCGGCGACCGCCCCACCTACCAGCCCGGACAGCACGACACCGGCACCGAAGAGCCCGACGACGAGCGGGGTCGTGCCCGGGGCGACGAGCCCGTCCTGCTCCATGTAGAGCACGAGGAAGGCGGGGGCGAGCGTCCCGAGCCGGCTGACGGTCTGCCCGAACCACAACAACCAGAACGCTTTGGGAAGGGCCATCAGGATTCCGTTCGTATCGGGGTGGGGAGCGGGTGCGCGGGGGATGGTGCGGTGGGTCTCGCGGCTGCCGGTACCGGTCCTGGGGGCGCGGAGAACCGGGCCGGGGGTGAGGGGGGCCGCGCCGATGAGGTCGCGTCAGCTTCCGTGAGAGCAGTTCGTGGATAGGCCCGCGCCGATGTCTCAGCCGTCCGCGCCGGAGCGGCTGGGGCTCGCCCGGGTGCCGTGAGCGCCCGGGCCTGGGCCCCGGCGGCGCGCCCCGGTGCCGTGCCGGCCCGTCCGCCTGTGGTCGAAGTCCGTGCCCGGTGCGGCGGGCGGGCGGTGCGCGGCCGGGGCGACGCGTGGGCCGGGGTGCCGGGCCGCGCCGGGGCGGCGGAGCCCAGCGTGCTGTAGGCGAAGGCGGCGGAGACCAGGGTCTTGTGGTGGTGCCAGCCGGCGTACGAGCGCCCCTCGAAGGCGCGCAGACCGAAGTCGTCGGCCAGCCGCTCCACCGTGTCGACGGCACCCGCGTGCAGCCGCGCCAGCGCCAGCACCTCGCGCGGCGACCTGTCCACGAGATCCGTGAGCCAGATCCGTCCGCCGCCGGACTCGCCGATCAGCCGGAGGGCGACGGGGATGCCGGGGAGGCGGACCACCCCCGTCGCCACTCGCGCCGGGTGGTCCGTGAGGAGGCTCCGCGCGGTCACACCACCGGCGTCCGCACCGGACCCGGCACGGGGGCCGGGCCCGGCGAGGGCCGCGCGGTCCGGGTGCACCACAAAGTCATCGGGTACGGCCACGACGAACCGCCGCCCCCGGCCGGCGAGCCCGCCCGCCAGCGCGGCGGTGTCCGCGAACCCGAGCAGGTCGGCGACGACCGGCACCCCGCCCGGGCCGGCCCCGTCCACCAGGTCCAGCGCCAGGGCGTCAGCCGACCCGGCGGCCGGAGCCGAGCCGTCCCGTCCGCGCGCCTCCGCGTCCTCGGCCCACCGCCCGGGCAGCAACAACCGCCAGTCGACCGGAACTGTCCCCTGCTCCACCGCGAGGAACGCCCCGATACCGACCTGGCAGTTGACCGTGCGTCCGTCGCGCGGGACGAAGCGGCGGTGCACTCCGCAGGAGCGGTCACCCCGCTTGGGCAGCACCGCCGTACCGATGACCAGGGCAAGCGGCCGGGACCGCCGTACGACCCAGTCGGCCAGGCGGGCGCGGACCGGCTCCCAGTCCCAGGGGCTGGCGTTGACGAACTGGTGCAGGGCCTGGGCCGCCGTGGCGGAGTCCGAGGCGGAGGCCGCGAGCCGGCGCACCGTCTTGCGACCCGGCGTCACGAGCAGGCCCCGCGTGTAGACATGGGCCCATCTGCGCTGGTCGGCACGGGGCAGCCGTTCGAAGATCTCCGCGATGAAGGCATCGAAGGCGCCTGAGGAGGAGCGGTGTGCGGAGGCTCCGCTCCGCCTGGGAGCCACCCTGGAAGACGCCGTCAGCATGACGCGTTCCCTTCCTCTGGACTGGGCGGGCCCCGCCGGTTCGAAGCCCGCCCTCAAAAAATAGAGAACGAACTCTTTGTTTTCAATTGAAGGCACCACTTCCAGCTACGACTTTGAGGAGTCCACACCCCCGCAGGGCTCTCACCTGCGGTTGAGCAAAAGCATGGCGTCGGTCAACTCCCGCTCCGCCACCGCCGCCCAAGGCCCGCCGACGGCCAGACCCACTGTCAACGCCCCCTTGAACGACGACAGATGCAGCGTGCCGTCGAGCGCCCCGGCCCCCCGGGCCGCCACGGTCCGGAACCCGGCGACCCTCCCCGCGTGCGGCCCGAGCGCGGTGTCCACCGAACCGGCGTCGGTCACCCGCAGCTCCGGCCCTCCGGCCCCCTCCGCCTCCCGTTCCACGGCCCGGCGGATCGCGGTGTGCGCCCGCCGCTCCGGGCGCCAGTCCCGCCCGGCCGAGCACAGCGCCTCGGCGTGGCCCCGGGCCCGGCCCACGAGGTCGCCCCCCGCACCCACGGCGTCGCGACCGGCGCCGCCCGCCCGCAGCCGCGCCCGCACCACGCCCAGCACACACCCGGGCTCGCTGATCAGCGCCCGCTCGGCGTAGCGCCGGCGCAGGGACACCGCATGGGCGACCGTGACCTCCCGGCGGCCGCTCTCCCGGGCGAACGCGTCGGCCAGCACGGTCCCGAGGTACCCGGCGACCGTCAACCGCCGCGCACCGCACCAGTCCCGCAGCCGCCGGGTCTCGTACGGACCGAGGGCGAGGGTCACACCCCCACCACCCTCACGGACCACCCCGGCCGGCCGCCCACGCCCCGGCCCTGTTCCTCCCCTGTGCGACGTCAGAGCCCGCCGGGCCGGCCCCGGCACGCACACCCCGCAGACCCCGCCGCTCTCGTAGGTCAGCTCGTCGGTGTCCGGCGGCAGCTCCTCCCCGGCACAGGCGCCCGGAACGCCGAACAGGGCGTCCAGCAGCGGCCGTACGAGACGCCCGACGGAGTAGCCGTCGCAGATCGCGGGGTGCAGGCTGAGGGAGAAACGGGTCGCCTCCTGCGAAGCCCGCCCGACCCGCAGCCCCCACAGCCGCTCACCCGCCGGCGACTCGGGCTCCCCTTGCCGGAACCACAGCCCCGCGCCCCCGGTGTCCTCAATCCGCAGCGACAGCAGCGGCAGCCTCCTCAGCCACAGCTCCACAGCCGCCGCCACCCGCTCCGGCGAGAACACGCCGTTCACCGTGAAGGACGTGGTGAGCCCGCCTCTGCCCCGCATCAGCGCATGGCTGTACGCGAACGTCGCCTCCGTGTCACTGAGCCTGCGCACCCCGACGACCGGGGCATGCCCCCGCCCACCGCCGCTCACGATCCCTCGCGCGCGGCGGCCGCGAGCGTCGGCGACGCACATCGCACGGTGTTCGACAGCGTGACCCCGTGGCTCGCGAAGTCCAGGGTGACGCGGTCGCGGTCGGCCATCCGGAAGCCGTCGTGGAAACTGCTGCGGTCGGCGCCGATGTAGACGTAGTGCACACGGCCGGGGGCGAGCAGGGCGTCGTAGGAGAACAGTTCGGACATGATGTCGTCGAGTCCGTAGTGCAGGGCCTTGGTGCCGGTGGTGAACTCGCCCCGCCAGCACGGCTCGCCGTCCCGCTCGATCGTGACGTGCCCGGTGACATGGCGCGGCGGTTCGTCGAGGAAGAGCCAGGGCGCGACGGCCGCGTCGCACAGCTTGGCGTACGAGAGGTGTCCCCGGTGGCGGCGGAAGCGGCCGATGTCGGTGAGGTCGTTGCCGAAGGTGTAGCCGACGTACCGGGGGACGCCGTCCGCGTCGGTGACGTAGACGAGGACGACCTCCGCCTCCTCGGTCAGCGCGACGGACCCGACCGGTGCGCGCAGCTCCTCCCCGGAGGTCCTCAGCACATCGCCGAGGCCCTTGAGGAACCAGTTCGGCTGGGACGGGGTGTCCGCGTCCACCTTGACGTTGTGGGTCTGCATGAAGCCGCCGACGACCGCGTCACCGAGCTGGTCGGGCAGCAGCGGCGGCCGGAAGGACACGGAGTCGCGTTCGCTCACGGGAACGGTCACCGTCTCGGAGGCGGCGAGGAGCACGGCGACGTCACCGCCCTCGGTGAGCAGCTTCCCGAGGTTCCGGTCCGTGAGCGGCGTGAGGCTCAACGGCTGGTCGTCCTTGGGCAGTCCGAGGCCGAAGTACCGTTCACCTCGGTAGGTGCATTCGAACAGTACGGTCATGGTGTTCCCGCCTTTCGGGCATGGGTGTGGTGCGGAATGTGGGTCGGTGAGGTGCGAGTGGGAAGGGCCGGCTCAGAAGTTCTTCACGGCCCAGCGCTCCGCGCTCGCGGCGAGGTCCATGCCCCAGCCGGTGCCGTCCGCGGGCGCCAGCGTGTTCGTGTGGCGGTCGACGGCCGGGGGCGGGGCGACGATCATCTCCGGGAAGAAGCGGTCGGACTGCCCGGCCTCGACGGTGAGCGCGTCCGGGTGGCCGAAGGCCAGTGCCCGGCCGGAGTTGATGAGCGGGCCCACCTCGGCGACCTGGACCCCGAACTGGAAGCGGACGCCGTTCTCCCGGGCGTAGGCGACGAGCCCGGCGGCCGGCAGCGGGCCCCCGTTCTTCGACACCCGGATGTTGAACGCGTCGCAGGCCCCGGACTCGACCGCCGTGCGGGCGTCTTGGGCCGTGCATACCGACTCGTCCAGCATGATCCGCAGCCCGCCGTCGCGGCGCAGCGCGCGCAGCGCCTCCCACGAGCCCTTGGGCAGCGGTTCCTCCACATAGTCGACGCCGGCCTCACGCAGCCGGTGGGCGTGGCCGACCGAGTTCTCGGGCGTCCAGCACATGTTGGCGTCGACCATGACCGGTACGTCGTCGCCGAGCTTGTCGCGGATCGTCCGGACGGTACGGGCGTCGTGCTCGATGTCGTCCGACGCCTTGATCTTCACGAAGTGGAAGGGCCCTCGGGTGGCGAGGAACTCCTCGGCTTCCAGGCTGAGGTCGAGCACCTGGGAGACGGGCAGCGACTCGCGCTCCTCCTCGGCCTCGCCCGGCAACAGCTCCCGCGCGCCCAGCCCGGACCGGCGCCCCAGCCAGTCGAGGACCGCCGTCTCCAGCAGGCAGAGCAGGTTGTTGCCGCCGTCGATCCCGAAGGTCCGCGCGAAGCCGTCCCGGTGGAGCAGCCCCAGCAGCTCTCGCGGATCCCGGCCGGTCAGCAGCGCGAACACCGCGTCGAAGTCGACCTGTTCCAGCGCCGTGCGCACACTCGTGGTGGTCTCCCCGGTGACGTACGACCGGGGCGCGCACTCGCCGATGCCGTCCACACCATCGGCCGAGAGCCTCAGGACCAGGCTGTCGGACGTACGGCGCCGGGCGGCGGGATGGTCGAACGGCGTCCGCATGGGCAGCTCGACGTGGTACAGCCGGGCCTGTCCGGCCCTCCCGGCCTCAGGCGCCACGGTTCACCCCCTGGAGCAGGGTGTACGTCGACGTCCAGTCGACCAGGTCGCCGCTGACGCCGGTGTAGAAGAGGTAGTGCTTGTCGGTGGGGAACTTCATGATCGAACCCCGTCCGGAGACCAGGTCCTGGAAGACGGAGTGCGCGGCGTCGAGGTCCACGATCGGGTCGGTCATCCCGGAGACGAAGGTCGCGGCGGGGACCGCCGGGCTCAGGCGTCCGCGCGTCAGATAGAGCCGCTCCAGTTCCAGCAGCACCGCCCGCGACCGCCGCGTCAACTGCCGTACCGCCAGATCGTCGTGGTCGATGAAGTGCTGGTACTTGACCTCGTCGGTGAAGTCACCGGCCTTCAGCCCCGCGTCCCACAGCTCCTCGCTCCCGCTCGCCGCGATGGCCTCGCGGGTGTCCGGATCGAGGGTCGCGTGCATCCGGCCGAGCCAGGACGAGCAGAACACGGCGGCGTCGTACGAGGTGGTGAACCCCTCGTACGCCATCAGCGCCGCCATGAAGGAGCCACCGAGGCAGTGCCCGAACAGGGACAGGGGCACGGTGTCGCCGATCATGTCCCGGACGAACGCGACGGCCTCCGCGTAGTCGCCGAGGACGGTGTCGACGTCCGGTATCTCGTGACGCGGCCCGGGGCTGATGCCGCTGCCGCGCCGGTCGAGGACGAAGAACGCGATGTCGTTGTCGGCGAACTGCGGGCCCACTTCCCACAGCCACCCGGCGTGGCTCTGCAGTCCGTGGAAGTAGAAGACGGCTCCCTTGATCTGCTCCGGCCGCCACAGGTGCAGTGCGAGCCGGGTGTCGCCGCAGGGCAGGTCGATGATCTCGCGGCGGGTGTTCTGCGGGGGCCTGAGGGTCTCCAGCATGGTCAGCTCTCCTTGATCGGTGGTGAGTGGGTGAGGGGGGTGTCAGTCGGCGAGGATCGCGTCGACGAAGTCGATGTCCTTCTGGAACGGCTTGTACTTGTACTGAGTGGCGTTGCCGCCCTGCCGCCGCGACTCGACGTACGCGGCGATCGCACCCTGCGCCACGGTCCGCACCCGGAGCGCGGCGAGCCGTCCGCTGTCCCGCTTCGAGGCGTACTCGATGTTGATGACGGACAGTTCGCGGTCGATCGCGGCGGACAGCACCCGGTCGAGGTCCGCTCCGGGTTCCGGTACCTCGACGACGACGGTGTAGGACGGCGGCTCGTCCCAGCGCGGCCCGCACATGTACAGCCCGGTGTCGAGCCCGCTGCCTTCGAGGCCCTGCCGGATGGCCTGGGTGACCTGGCCCTCGGTGATCTTCTCGCCGGTGAAGGAGTGGAAGACGCCGTCGCGGTGGGTGAAGTGGACCCAGGGGGTGCCGTCCGCGATGCGGTCCACGCGGTAGATGTCACCGGTCCACAGCCGGTAGAGGCCGTTCCCCTGGGACATGATCAGGTGGTAGTCGCGGCCCGCCTCGACCTCGTCGTACAGCAGCGTCTCGACCTTCTCGCCGGCGTCGAGGAGCGCGCCGAGCGGTACGTCGGCGGGGACGAACTCGAAGTACGCCTGGCTGATCGCGAGCGGCTGGCTCTCCAGGGTGTCGTCCACGGGGATGGTGGTGACGCCCTCGGTCCCGCAGCTCATGAACGGCAGCTTGGCGACACCGGGCAGCACGGCGTCCAGACGCGGCCGGTACAGCTCGGCGGAGGCCGACAGCCAGCAGCTGTACAGCGTCAGCGACGGCCAGAGGTCCACGAGGCTGAACTCGCCCTTGCCCAGGACTTGTTCGAGATGCAACGCGGCCTTCTCGTCGGGCTCGGTCCACGGCCTGCCCTGGAGAGTGCCCTCGCGCAGGTCGCGCACCAGCTCGGTGCCGTGCTCGGCGATCAGGTCGCGCAGCGAGACCAGGGTGCTGGGGTTGATCGCCGAGATGTAGTGCAGGTCCTTGCCGACGAGGTGCCGTACGCGGTGGTACATCCGCCCGGCGTGGCTGGTGGGCGTGTCGGGGCCGAACCAGGGCGACTCGTACCACGGCGGGTTCC
Organism: Streptomyces sp. NPDC055506; assembly: GCF_053643595.1. Lineage (NCBI taxonomy): Bacteria > Bacillati > Actinomycetota > Actinomycetes > Kitasatosporales > Streptomycetaceae > Streptomyces > Streptomyces sp. NPDC055506. The sequence continues at coordinate 79,708 of NZ_JBSHKH010000021.1, forward strand.
AGTCCCGGCTGTTGATCTGCGGATGCCGGTTGCTGATCGCCTGGTGCTCGACGCCGTGCACGAAGTCGTACACGTCCTCGCGGACCGTCTGGGTGTCGAGGGTGGCGAAGGGGTGGGCGAGGATCTCGGGGTGGTGTTCCAGGTAGGTGCCCCACATCGCCTTCATCGCGGGGATGCGGTACTTGAGCAGCCAGTGCAGCGTGTACGGGACGCGCTTGGGGGTGCCCGTCGTGCCGCTGGTCTTGAGCCAGCGCAGTACGGGGCTGCACGACAGGATGCCGCCCTTGGTGCGGGTCTCCCGGTCGATCTGCTCGACGAAGTCGTTGTAGCGCATGATCGGCAGCACCGCCCGGAAGGTCTCCGGGGCGGTGGCGACGGCGTCGTAGCCCTGCTCCTTCCAGTGCAGCGAGGCGGCGCCGATGTCGATGAGGTCGTCGAGGACACGGGCCTGGGCGGCGCCGGGGTCCTTCAGATCGGCGAGCAGGTTCTCGCGGGCCCGGAAGCACTCCTCGACGAAGGGGTCGCGCCGGTCCTGCCAGTGCTGCTGCCACTGCGATGTCTGGTACGTCTCCATGGCTGTCTCTCCTCAAGGGCGGTGGTCGCGGCCCGTTTTCGGGCATGCCGAAGGGCCGCGCGGCGGTGGCCGAACGGTGGGGTGAGTTCTATGAGGTGCGGAGGTCTCTGAGGGTGGGCGGGTCTTCGGTGCGGGGGAGGGGCTTTACGGCGCGGGGAGTTACGCGCCGCTCTCCCCGGCCGCGAGCGCCGCCAGCTCGTTCAGGTCGTACAGGGCCTGGCGTTTGGTCCCGTACCGGGTGATCTTGCCGCGTCGGGCCCACTGGCGGATCGTGCCCTCGCGGACGCCGAGGGCGAGGGCGGCGAGCGAGGTGGGGACGCGTTTGCCGCGCGGGGCGCGCAGGTCGTCGTTCATGCCGACTCCTTGGTCTCGGGCGTTGACTGACGGTGATTCATGAGAAGCCACTGGCGTGGCGAGAGCACATGCCCCGCGCCGCACATCGGTCCGCGCAGCACCAGGTCGTCGCCGCCGCGCCCGGGGAGCGACACCTCCGCGTCGCAGCCCGGCTCCACGCACCGGCCGAGCGGTACGAGCTCGGGCTTGGGCGGCGCGACGACGAGCCGCAGGGCGGCGGCGGTGCGGGCGATCTCGTCGGCCGCCGGGCCCGCGGCCGGGTGGGCGGCCAGGAAGTCGATGTGCCGGCCGAGGAAGGCGGCCAGAGCGGGGACGGTCCGCTCCGGCGGGCATCCCGCGGCCGGGTCCTCGTCCAGGACGAGCCGGGCCCAGGAGGCCAGTCGTACGACGGCGTCGTGCCGGGCGTCCAGCGCCGCGTCGCTCACGGGCGGCGTGTCCGGCCGGTGGCCCGTGACCCGGGCGAGGCCCCCCTGCCGTGCCGGGAGTACGAGCCGCTGCTCGCTCTCGTGGTGGAGCGCGGGCAGGGCCGTCAGATCGGCCGCGAGGGCGCGTTTGCAGGGACCGCAGAGCCGGGCGCCGGGAGCGGCGGGCCTGCGTCGCAGACCGTCGGAACGGGCCGCACGGCGGCAGCGGTTCGACGCGCACTGTTCCGCGCCGGGATGAGAGGGGGTCGGGTCGGCCATGGTCACTGGTCGCCTCACCTTCAGGAGACAAGGAGATGCGGGGAAACGGAGAAACGGAGAAACGGAGAAACGGGGAAACGGGGAAACGGGGCGACGCGGCATCGGAACCGCGGAAAACAAAAAAGCGCCGCTCGACGGCGACGCGATGGCAGTGCGAAGGCTCCTGGAAGTGGGCAGACTGCCTCGCGAAAGAGTGTTACACGTCTGCCTCGTGGGCCGCAAGAGGCCACCGGAAAATATCCAACAAGTCTGTTCCGCCTGGTAGTTGGCCGCGCACAGACGACAGG
>NZ_JBSHKH010000022.1:0-49702 GCF_053643595.1 Streptomyces sp. NPDC055506
CCGAGAAGCCGGTCGTTGCGGAAGAGCCGGCCGCTGCCGATGAGGCGGAAGCCGCAGCGCCGGCGGCTGTCGAGCCCGAGACAGCTCCGGAAGAGGTGAAGCCGGAGGCGAGCGAGGAGGCCGAGCCCGAGGCCGACGCAGACACCCAGGCCGCCGCCAAGCCCGAGGCAGTGTCCGACGCGAAGCCGGAGGACAAGCCCGAGCCCGCCGCGGCACAGCCGGAGCCGGAACTGAAGCCGGAGCCGGAGCCGAAGGCGGAAGCGGAGGCGGAGGCACCCGCGCAGCCGAAGGCCGACGCACCCGCACCCGCACCCGCCGACGGCGACTCCGCCCCACAGGGGCCACCCGCACCCGACGACGAGAGCGGCACGGGTGGTGCGGGTGGGAACGACTCGGCCGAAGGCGAAGCCGAGGCCGAGGGCAAGGCCGACGCCCCCGAGCCCGCCCTCACCCTCACCCAGCTGAAGACCCACGCCCCCAGCCTGGCCACCGCCTACAAGGCCGCCACCACCACCCTCAAGCAACACAACCTCACCGGCACCCGAGCCAAGGTCTACCTCGTCCTCGACCGCTCCGCCTCCATGCGCCCGTACTACAAGGACGGCTCCGCCCAGGCCCTCGCCGAGCAGACCCTCGCCCTCGCAGCCCACCTCGACCCCGAGGCCACGGTCCAGGTCGTCTTCTTCTCCACCGAACTCGACGGAACCGGCGAGATCACCCTCACCGACCACGAGAACAAGATCGACACCCTGCACGCGAGCCTCGGCCGCATGGGCCGCACCAGCTACCACGCCGCGGTCGAAGCGGTCCTCGCCCACCACAGCAAGGAAGCAGCGACCGACACCCCGGCCCTGGTGATCTTCCAGACGGACGGCGCCCCCGACGCCAAGACCCCCGCCACCCAGGCCCTCACCGACGCGGCCAAGTCCCACCCCACCGTCTTCTTCTCCTTCGTCGCCTTCGGCGACCCCGAGAACAAGGCCTTCGACTACCTCCGCAAGCTCAAGACTCCGAACACGTCCCACTTCCTCGCCGGCGAAACCCCCCGCGAGCTCACGGACAAGGAGCTCTACGAGGGCGTACTGGCGAACTGGCGCCCGTAAGCCCACAGGCAGCACCACACCCCGGGGGGGTGGACAAGGCACGGCGCCCCTGTCCACCCCCCGAAACACGTGTGAGTCGATCTTCGACGGACCAGTAGGATTTCGACCATGGCGGCCACTGGATCCGAGAAGCAGGGGGCGAAGGCGTACTACGTCTCGACCCCCATCTACTACGTCAACGACGCTCCTCACCTGGGCCACGCCTATACGACCGTCGCAGGCGACGTGCTCTCCCGCTGGCACCGTCAGCGCGGCGAGAAGGTGTGGTACCTCACCGGCACGGACGAGCACGGTCAGAAGATCATGCGCACCGCGGAGGCGAACGGCGTCAGCCCGCAGCAGTGGGCGGACAAGCTCGTCGAGGAGGCGTGGAAGCCCCTCTGGGAACACCTGGAGATCGCGAACGACGACTTCATCCGCACCACGCAGAAGCGGCACACGGACCGCGTCCAGGAGTTCGTCCAGGACCTGTACGACAAGGACGAGATCTACAAGGGCGGCTACGAGGGCCCGTACTGCGTCGGCTGCGAGGAGTACAAGCTCCCCGGCGAGCTCCTCGACGGCGAGGGCGAATACGCAGGTCAGAAGCTCTGCCCGATCCACAAGAAGCCCGTGGAGAGCCTCAGCGAGGAGAACTACTTCTTCAAGCTGAGCGAGTACGGCGACAAGCTCCTCGCCCACTACGAGGCGAACCCCGGCTTCATCCAGCCCGAGTCCGCGCGCAACGAGGTCGTGAACTTCGTACGCCAGGGCCTGCAGGACCTCTCCATCTCCCGTTCCACGTTCGACTGGGGCGTCCCGGTCCCGTGGGACGACAAGCACGTGATCTACGTGTGGGTCGACGCCCTGCTGAACTACGCCACGGCGGTCGGCTACAACGAGAACCAGGCGAAGTTCGAGGCCACCTTCCCGGCCGACGTCCACCTGGTCGGCAAGGACATCCTCCGCTTCCACGCGGTGATCTGGCCGGCGATGCTGATGGCCCAGGGGCTCCCCCTGCCCGGCAAGATCGCGGCCAACGGCTGGCTGATGGTCGGCGGCGAGAAGATGTCGAAGTCGAACCTGACCGGCATCAAGCCGCAGGACCTGACCTCGCACTTCGGCGTGGACGCGTACCGCTGGTACTTCCTGCGCGCGATCGCGTTCGGCCAGGACGGCTCCTTCTCGTGGGAGGACTTCTCCGCCCGCTACACCAGCGAGCTGGCGAACGACTACGGCAACCTGGCGTCCCGTGTCGCGGCGATGGTCGGCAAGTACTTCGGCGGCGTGCTGCCGGAGTCCACAGCCGACGGCGAGGCGGAGAAGGCGGTCCACGAGGGCCTCGCGAAGGCCGTCACGGAGGCGGACCGCCGGATCGGCGAAGACCTGGACTTCCAGGGCGGCATCCTGGCGATCTTCGACTTCGTCAAGCAGGTCAACGGCTACATCACGGAGCAGGAGCCGTGGAAGGTCGCGAAGGACACCTCTGAAGAGGGCAAGGCCCGCCTGGCCGCCATCCTCTACACCGCCGCCGAGTCCCTCCGGGCCATCGCGGTCCTGCTCAACCCGGTCATGCCGGAGACCTCCCAGAAGCTCTGGGACTCGCTCGGCGCCGAAGCCTCCCTCGGGGCGCTCGCGGACCAGAAGGTCCAGGAGTCCGGCGAGTGGGGCAAGCTCCCGGCCGGCGCGACGGTCACGAAGGGCGCGGTCCTCTTCCCGCGCCTGGAGGAGAAGCCGACCGCGTAACCCGCGACCCGTACGGCAACGCGCCCTGCCCTCGGTTCTCACCGGGGCAGGGCGCGAACGTTTCTCCGGCCCTCGAAAGAGTGAACGCCTTCCGTCCGCCGGAGATACGGCCTTCTGCCCACTTACATAGCCCACATGGTCACATCAGCCCATGAAGGCATGCACCGGATCTTCCAGGAGCGGCCTGAGATCCTTTCCCCGGTCTTCGGGGTGCTGGGCATCGCGTTCCCCGAGAAGGCGGCCGTCTACGCGATCGGCACCGACGTGACGGAAGCCAGACCCCTGGCGCGCCACATCGACACCGTGCTGCGCATCGGCCCGTCCGACGGGGAGGACTTCCTACTCGCCGTCGAAGCGCAGGAGAGAAGGGACACCAAGAAGGAATCGAGCTGGCCGTACTACGTCTCCTACCTCCAGGCAAAGTACGGCCTGCCAGTTCTCCTGCTCGCCGTCTGCCGCGACCGGGCGACGACCAAGTGGGCGACCGGCCCCTTCTCCTGTGGCACGCGTGGCTGGATCGCCCAGATGACGTACCCCTTGGTCGTCGGACCGGACAACCTCCCCGTGATCACCGATCCGAGAACCGCGGCGGAGAAGCCGGCCATGGCAGTGTTCTCCGCTCTGGCTCACGCCAACAGCCCCCACATCGACGCCATACTGGACGCACTGGGCCGTGCCCTCGCAGGGATGGACTGGAACGCCGCCAGCTACTTCTTTCAGTTTCTCGACTCGGCGTTGGGGGACACCCCCGCCGGAGACAAATGGAGGGACATCGTGACGTTCGTCAACTACTTCCCCGGCCGGGGCACGGTGATGGAGAAGGCCTACCTCGAGGGCGAAGCCAGAGGCGAAGCCAAGGCCATCCTCCGCTTCCTCGGAGCACGGGGCGTCTCCGTCCCCCAGGAGGCCCGCGACCGCATCGCCGGCTGCACCGACCTCGACCTCCTCAACCGCTGGCTGGACCGAACGCCCCACGTGGAGAGCGTCGACGAGCTCTTCGCCGAGGACGCGGGGCCCGCCGCGGACCGGACCGAAACCTGACCCACGGGGCGATCATGCTCGACGATCCGGACACCACACCGGAACTGCACGACTTGCTCCGGTTCACCCTGACATGCATGGGCTTGGGCATTCCGCCGGAGCGAGCAGTCGGCGATTTCCGTTCCGGGCTGGAGCTCTCTCCAGGACATGGCCCGCATCCGGGCCAGGGTGGACAAGAGGCCCGATGACGAACACGAGGACGAGGAATGGGTCAGGGGGTACACCGCCGGATACAGGGCGGCGTGGGCCGGAGCAGTCCTACGGCTCTTGGAGACGCGTGACATCGAGGTACCCGAGGAGGTCTTCCGCCCCCTCCACCTGTGTCCGGAACCGGACACCCTCACTCGCTGTCTCGACCGCGCCATCACGGTGGACACACCGGAGGAACTGTTCACCCTGGAGCCCGAGGCGTAGGTGCAGGCCGTTAGAGCTGGACAAGCGAGATGACTGCGCGGTCGGTAGCGACTTCCAGCCAACGCGCCACGTTCGCCACGTTCGACCGACACACTCAAGGCACCGGCACACGAGGGAGAGAACGATGGCATTGTTCGGCAACGCACACACCGTAGACCCGCAGTCGGCCCAGCAGGACTACGCCCGCCTCCTCGGCCACGGCGAACAGGTCCACGCCGCGTTCCTGCTGATCCGCGACACCATCCTCTTCACCGACCGCCGCCTGATCCTGATCGACAAGCAGGGCATCACCGGCAAAAAGGTCGAGTACCACTCGGTCCCCTACCGCAGCATCACCCACTTCGCGGTCGAAACGGCCGGCACCTTCGACCTCGACGCCGAACTCAAGATCTGGCTCTCCGGCTCCCAACTCCCGATCCAGAAGACCTTCACCAAGGGCGTCGACATCTACGAGGTCCAGGCAATCCTGACTCAGTTCGTGGCGAGGTAGGGCAAGAAGTCCGCCCAGACGCCGGGCGAGATCGCCAGACGAGGGCCTTCGGCGTTCTTGGAGTCGCGAACACGCACGGAGTGGCTGCGCGCCCGGGAGATGCCTCACCGCGTCACCGAGGCCGCCGAACACCTCGTCGCCGAGCTCGCCGCGAACGCCGCCACTCACGGGCGGCTCCCCGGCCGGGACTTCCGCCTCGTACTCCGGACGCGGAGCGAAACTCTCCGCATCGAGGTCACGGACACCCGCGGCGACGACCTCCCCCGCCACCGCCCACCCGCCCCCGACGCCGAGTCAGGGCGCGGCCTCCTCCTCGTCGAGGCCCTCGCCGACCGCTGGGGCGTCGAACGCGGCCCCGCCCCACGCAAGACGGCATGGGCAGAGCTCGACCTGTCAAGCCCCTGACCAGCACAAATGGCAGACGCACCGGAACCCGACGGCGTGGGCTCCGGTGCCGTCGGCGCTCTTCCCCAAGGAACACGAGTGGGAAAGAAACCGCACCAAGCCCCACCCCTCCCGCCCACGGCGGGCACGCTCACTCCCCCGAGTGAACATCACCAACTGAGCTGGATTCCACACCGGTTGCCTGCCCTACGCTCAGCGCAACACCGAGCACCACGGCACAACATCCAGACATGCAACGGCCCTCGCCGGGACTGGCATCCCAATGCGAGGGCCTGACCACCAAGGAAGTCGACACCTTCCCGATGGACAACCAAAACCCTAGCGTGCGCCCCCACGCCCAGTCCCGTAACAGCGGCAAAAACCACCCGCACCGGCACACCAGCGGGCACGCCCATCCCGGCGGCGGCGTCATCCATGACAACACCCGCCACACCACCCGCTTCACGGTGATCGGCAACCACCTCACGCAGCACCCCGACCTGTCGCTCCTCGCGATCGGCCTGGCCTGCCACATCCAGTCGCTGCCCACCGGCGCAGGGGTCGACATCAAGTCCCTCGCCGCCCGCTTCCCCGAGGGCCCCACCCGGATCGCCGCCGCCCTGCGCGAGCTGGAGACCCACGGCTACCTGCACCGCACCCGCGAACGCACACCGGCCGGCCGCATCGTCACCCGCACCGTCTCCTGCAACCAGCCGGGCCGCCGCCGCGACCACCAAACGCCCGAAGCGGCACCGCCCAACCCCCCTGCTCCTCGAACGACCGGCGCCCCACAGCGGAAACCCGCACGCCCGCGGGCTCTCCCCGCCGTACCCAAGCCCGCATACAGCTCCCCCGCCCTCCTCCAGACAGCCACCGAGGTCCTCGCCGGCCTGCGCCGCACGGACCCCCGTCTGCTCCTCTCCGCCACCGACACGGACCACCTCGCCCCGGGTGTCGCCACCTGGCTGGAACGCGACTTCACCCCCACCGCCGTACGCCACGCCCTGACCAGCAACCTGCCGAACGAGCCCCTGCACCGCCCGGCAGCCCTCCTCGCCCACCGTCTGACCGCCAAGCTGCCGCCACCACCCCCGTTCCGCGCTCCGGCCCCCACAGGCACACCCGTAGCCACGCGCCACCCGCTCAGAAACTGCGACGGCTGCGATCGAGGCTTTCGTTCCCCGGAGCCCGGCCGCTGCCGCGACTGCAGCCGGCGTGGATGAATCCACCCATCACCTGACAGGACTTCCCGTGCTGCCCTCTTTCGCCGCGAACGGCTTTCTCGCTCCGGGCCGGTACTCCATCTCCTTCGACGAAGCGCAGACCATGCTGGTCAGCGCCCCGGAGTTCGAGGACTCCTCGACACGCACACAGCTGTGGGACGGCCTCCACGACTATCTCGACCCCTTCCTGACCCTGGAAGACGAATACGCCGCTGCCCTCGACGGCCTCACCCTCATCCACAGGCTGTGGCTCGGTGGCAGCTTCGTCAGCACCAAGCTCGACCCAGGGAACATCGACGCCACGCTCCTGATCGACACACGGGCCGAGCGCGTCGTGCGCGGCAGACCTGGGTCGAAATGGCTGACCACCGCCTTCCGGAGCCGGGCCAGGATGAAGGAGAAGTTCGGCGTCTCGCCGCTTCGCATCGGATACCAGCCCGTTGCCCACATCTTCGAGCCGGAGCGCTTCACGTTCGACGAACGGACATACTTCACGCAGCGAGGTGTGTGGGACGACTGGTGGCAGCGATTCAGACTGCCCGACGGGAAGGACCGCTCACCGTCCGAAGAGAGTGCCACCCCGGCACGCGGCTATCTGGAGGTGCGACTGTGAACGGCGACAGCTGGCGTGAGCGCAGGCGCGCCCTCCACGACGACGACCCTGCTGAGGCCGAGCGCGCCTCACGTCTCCTCGAAGCGCTGGGCACAGAGAACCGGGACGACGAGGAGGTGGAGGCGGAACACCGAGCCGGTCGGCTGGCCGCGGCACGCGAGTACGCCCCGGATGCCCGACTCGAAGAGGAACTTCAGCTGCGGCTGACCGGGCCGGACACGGACGGCGGCGCCCTCCGCTTCCAGTGGGGCGACGCCCTGCTCGAACCCGTGGAACACATGGTCTCCGTCGCTGCGGGCACCCCGGTACGACTGGAACTCACCGGGATCTCCGCAGGCAGCACTGTCGTGCACGCTCGTCCCGTCGTCGCCCCCACCGGCTCCGGCGATCCCGACGCCCTGGACGCTCCCGCCACTTCCGCCGCTTCCACGGGCATCGGCACCCTCACCACGCTGCTCGACGCTCTGGAGTCCGAACACGACGTCCGCGAATGGGCGAGGCTGTTCGACGCGGTCGAAGCGGTGTCCAGAGCACTGAGCCGGTACGAACTGAACCTGGGCGTGACCTGGTACGACGCAGACGGCCACATGCGCCGCGCCCGACTGACAGAGCGGGGTAGGCACTACGTGAAACGGCTCCGGGAGACCAGGGACCGCGACCAGGAGATCACCATCTCCGGCCGCATCACGGAATTGCGCGAGAGCGGCCTGGTGAAGGTGAAGACGGGTACAGCCAAGAACGCCCCCGCCTACGACGTCCGCTTCGAGGAACCTGGGGAACTGCTGCGCATGCGCCCCGGCCTCGGAGACAACGTCCACTTCAGGGTCCGTTTCCGGCAGCAACTCGACTCCATGGGCATCGCACGGTCCACGGAATACACGTACCTCGGACCTGCCGCGCAACAGACGTCACTTCCGCTTGACCCGTAGGCCTGTCGGTTCTTCCGGACGGTCGCCGACGGCGGTCCGGGATACCTGGAGAGAGCTGGAGAAATGGTCGCCACTCCGTCCTGAGCGTGCTGGAGAAGCGTGGCATCGACATCCCCGAGGCCACCCGCGGCCGCATCACCTCCTGCACCGACCTTGACACCCTCACCCTGTGGTTCGATCGCTCCCTGACGGTCGGCACGGCAGAGGACCTCTTCGCCGAGGAGTGACCCCCCAAGAGGCACGGGCCCGCTCCCCATACAAGGAGCGGGCCCCGGAGTCTGCTCGGGTCAGCGGGCCTCGCCCACCGCCGGCTTCGCCGGGATCGTCGTCGCGCGGTTCCCGGAGCCGCCCTGCGGCCCCCGGTTGGTGTGCCGTACGAACGCCACCCCCAGCACCGCCAGGATCGACGCCGCCGAGAGTGTGTAGAGGCCTCCGTTCGTGCTGCCCGTCGTGTCCTTGAGGTAGCCGAAGAGCGTCGGGGAGACGAAACCGCCGAGGTTGCCGATCGAGTTGACCAGGGCCAGGCCCGGCGCGGCGATCTTCAGGTCGAGGCCCGACTGGGCCATCGGCCAGAACAGCGTGGCCGCGCACTTGCCGCCGACCGCGGCCAGCGTGAGGGCGACGAGGCCGAACCAGGGCGAGCCGAGGGTGGCGAGGAACGTGCCGATGGCGGACAGGACCAGGGCGATCGCCAGATAGGGACGGCGGTCCGGCGCCCGGTCGGTGAAGTGGCTCATCGTGTACATCGCGATCACCGCACAGATCCACGGGATCGCCGACAGCAGGCCGATCTGGAAGGGCGACAGCCCGCCGATCTCCTCCACCAGGCTCGGCAGCCAGAACGTGATCGCGTAGCCGGTGAGGGCCATCGCGAAGAAGACCGCGGTCAGGACCGCCACCTGCGGGTGGAAGATCAGCTTCATCCTCGACACCGACGGCGCACGGTCCCGCGCCTCCTTGTCCCGGGCCACCGCGTCGCTCAGCGCGTCCTTCTCCTCCTGTGTGAGCCACTTGGCGTCCTGGATCCGGGAGACCAGGAAGAACCCGGCGATGAAGCCGACCAGGATGGAGAAGGCCCCTTCCAGGGCGAACATCCAGCGCCAGCCCGCGATGCCGCCCGCGCCGTGCAGCTCCAGGAGCGCGCCCGTGATCGGGCCCGTGACGATGTACGCCGTCGCCGAGCCGCCCAGGAAGATCGCGCTGGCCCGGCCCCGGCTGGAGTCCGGCAGCCACTGGGTGAAGTACAGGAGCACGCCCGGGAAGAAGCCGGCCTCCGCGACACCGAGCAGGAACCGCAGGGAGTAGAACATCCACACGTTGTGGATGAAGCACATCGCCACGATCACCGCGCCCCAGGTGATCATGATCCGGGTCAGCCAGACCCGGGCACCGAGCCGCTCCAGAAGCATGTTGCTCGGCACTTCGAACAGGGCGTACCCGATGAAGAACAGGCCCGCTCCGAGGCCGTAGGCGGTGGCGCTGACTCCGACGTCGGCCCGCAGTTCGTTCTGGACGAAGCCCACGTTCGTCCGGTCCATCTGGTTGACCAGCAGCATCAGGACCAGGATCGGCAGCATGCGGCGCAGGAACTTGCTCACCGCTCGCTGCTCGACCTCGGGTATGGCGGTCGCGGCTTCTGACATCGTTGTCTCCCTCGATGTGCACATACGTGAATAGCAATCACGTACGCGTTCTCGAAGGGACCTTATGGAGGCCCGCCTTCCGGGTCAACGGATTGAGCAGAAGTACATGTATGTAAATGCGGGGCGGGTAATCCGAAGACGTCCGCCCCGCACCGACCACGTCCGTCAGCTCGCCGACGCCGACCCCGACGCACCCGGCTGGACCGCGTCACCCGTGCCGTCGTGCGTCGCCTCGGGGTCGACGCCCATGGTGAGGGTGGCGACGACGCCCTTGGCGATGGCGTTCTTGCGGTACTTGAGCTTCAGCAGCCCGCCCTCGGTCCCGTTGCCGGGGTAGATGGTGTCCTCGTCGAGGGTGGTGCGGGTCGTGGTGTTGGTGGAGTACGGCTCGGTCTCGGCGGACGCCAGCACGGACTCCTCGTCGAAGAAGAGCTGGCCGGTGTGGCAGGTGGTGCCGCCCTCGTAACCGGCCTCGGTCCAGGTGCCGTTGACATGCACCTTGGTGTGGATGTGCACACAGCGACCCTGGTACCAGCCGGGGAAGACCGTGCGGAACTCGACGAAGCCGCGCTTGTCCGTCCGCCAGGTGCCGCGCAGATATCGCTCGTCGTCGGTTGGCTCCTGGTGGCCCCCGCCGCCACCGTCCGGGGGCGGGCCCGTGGGCGTGCCGGACGGTGTTCCGGTCGGCGTACCGGAAGGCGGTGTACCGCCACCCCCGCCCCCGCTGCCCATGTCCTCGTAACCCGAGTACACGCCCAGCGCGTTGCAGTGCCAGATGTCGACGGCGGCGTTCGCGAGCGGCTTGCAGGTCTCGGAGTCGATCACCTTGAGGCGCAGGGTGAGCGGGATGCCCTCCTGGTCCTCGGTGACGTCCCGGCGGAGCTTGTCCGCGTCGATGTAGTAGGGGCCCTCGGTGGTCTCCGAGGTGAGCTTGTAGCAGGCCTCACCGGAGCCGGCCGTGGCCTTCCCCGAGGCGGCGGCCATCGGCTCCTCCCCGGCGAACGCGCCCGCCGCGAACGTACCGCCGACGCCCGCCGCCACCACCGCACCGGCGCCCGCGGCGACGACCTTACGGCGTGTCAGATCCCGTTTGTGTTTCGGCCCTTGGGCCGTTTCCTGTCCCGTCATGGGAAGGGAAGCTAGGGAGCGCGTCTGTCAGGAACCTGGGTAAGACCTGGGTAAACGCCCTGGGAACGAGCTGGGTACGAAAGTGGCTCGGAACCGACGCCGGTTCCGAGCCACCCACTGCTGTACGAAGGCCTACTTCGGCTGCGGCTTGCGCACCGACAGGTGCAGCTCCCTCAGCCGTGCCTCCTCCAGCTCCGTCGGCGCGCCCATCATCAGGTCCTGGGCGTTGCCGTTGAGCGGGAAGGAGATGGTCTCGCGGATGTTGGGCTCGTCGGCGAGCAGCATGACGATGCGGTCGACGCCCGGGGCGATGCCGCCGTGCGGCGGGGCGCCGAAGCGGAAGGCGCGCAGCATGCCGGCGAACTTCTCCTCGACCGTCTCGCGGTCGTACCCGGCGATCTCGAAGGCCTTGAGCATGATCTCCGGCTCGTGGTTCCGGATCGCGCCCGAGGACAGCTCGACGCCGTTGCAGACGATGTCGTACTGCCAGCCCAGGATGTCCAGCGGGTCCTGGGTCTCCAGGGCCTCCAGACCGCCCTGCGGCATGGAGAAGGGGTTGTGCGAGAAGTCGATCGCGCCGGTCTCCTCGTCCTTCTCGTACATCGGGAAGTCGACGATCCAGCAGAAGCGGAAGACGTTCTCCTCGAAGTGCCCGGCGCGCTTGGCGGCCTCGACCCGCACCGCGCCCATGATCTTCGAGACCTCGTCGAACTCGCCCGCGCCGAAGAACACGGCGTGACCGGCGGCCAGGGACAGGCGCTTGGTCAGCTCGGCGACGTTCTCCTCGGTGAGGAACTTCGCGATCGGGCCGGACAGCGAGCCGTCCTCGGCGACACGGACCCAGGCCAGGCCCTTGGCGCCCTGCGTGACGGCGAAGTCACCGAGCTGGTCGAAGAACTTGCGCGGCTGCGCCGAGACGTCCGGCACCGCCAGGGCCCGCACGTGCTTGCCGGCGAACGCCTTGAACTCCGAGCCCTCGAAGATGTCGGTGATGTCGGTGAGTTCGAGCTGGGCGCGCAGGTCGGGCTTGTCGGAGCCGTACTTGAGCATCGCCTCGCGGAACGGGATCCGCGGGAACGGCGAGGTGACGTGGCGTCCGCCGCCGAACTCCTCGAACAGCTCGGTCATCAGCTTCTCTACCGGCTGGAAGACGTCCTCCTGCTCGACGAAGCTCATCTCGACGTCGAGCTGGTAGAACTCGCCCGGCGAGCGGTCGGCGCGGGCGTCCTCGTCGCGGAAGCAGGGCGCGATCTGGAAGTAGCGGTCGAAGCCGGAGATCATCAGCAGCTGCTTGAACTGCTGGGGCGCCTGGGGAAGGGCGTAGAACTTGCCCGGGTGCAGACGGGACGGGACGACGAAGTCGCGGGCGCCCTCGGGGGAGGTCGCGGACAGGATCGGCGTCGCCATCTCGTTGAAGCCCAGCGCCGTCATCTTGTGCCGGATCGCCGAGATGACGGCCGTGCGCAGCATGATGTTGCGGTGCATGCGCTCACGGCGCAGGTCCAGGAAGCGGTACTCCAGGCGCCGCTCCTCGTTGACCCCGTCCTCGGCGTTGATGGTGAAGGGCAGCGGGGCGGCCGCGCCGAGCAGCTCGACGTCGCCGACCTCGACCTCGACCTCACCGGTCGGCAGCTCGGGGTTGATGTTCTCGGCGCCGCGGGAGACGACCTTGCCGTCGATGCGGACGGTCGACTCCTTGGAGAGCTTGTCGAGAGCCTCGTAGGAGGGGGTGCCGGGACGGGCGACGAGCTGCGTGATGCCGTAGTGATCGCGCAGATCGATGAAGAGGATGCCGCCCAGGTCGCGCCGATTGTGCAGCCAGCCACTCAGCCGGACGTCGGTGCCGACGTCAGAGGAGCGGAGCTCGCCGCAGGTGTGGGACCTGTACCGATGCATCGTCGTTCATCCAGTCTTCGCTGCTCGGGGGCTGATCACGATCTGTGTTTCACGTGAAACTGGTCCCCAGCGTACCGGGCAGGGCAAGATCGGCTCTCCACAGTTAACGATCGAGCACACTTCAGTCATCGGTGGCAGGGTTCGATCCCCTCTTCTTAAAGTAGGGCGATGCGCACTGGCGAGCCCCTGCCCGCCGTGGGGGAGGCCCTCGCCGCCCTCGCGACCGGCCTCTGGCACTGGGACACCGCTACCGGGTTGGTCACGGTCGACGCCGAGGCGGCACGGCTGCTCGGGCTGCCCGCCGAGCAGGCCAGCCTCACGGAGGCTCAGGCCCGGGCCCGGCTGCACCCGGTCGACTGGAACGAGATCACCGGCGTGGTCCAGCTCGCCGTCGCCGAGGGCACCCTCGCCGAGGTGCGGGTCCGCGTCATGGACGAGCAGGGCCGGATCGTCCGCATCGTCCGCAGCCGCTCCAAGCCGTCCTTCGACCGGGTCCACAAGGCGTACCGGCTGATCGGCACCCTCCAGGAGGTCACCGAGCCGACCCCGGGCACCCCGGCCGGGCGCAGCGCGGTCACCGGCGACTGGCGGCGCTCGCGGGAGGCGTTCCTGCTGGACGCGGGCCGGGCGCTGGCCGAGGCGCGCTCCACGCAGGAGGTGCTGCGGGTCACGGCCAATCTGTCGATGCCGGGGTTCTCGCCGGACGGCCTCGCGGTGTTCGGCGTGGCGGGCGACCGGCTGACGATCATCGGCCACCACGGGCAACAGGCGGGCGACGACAGCCCGTTCTCGGACATGCCGCTGGACACGGACTACCCGGCCGCCGAGGCGGCGCGCACCGGCCGGGCCGTGTATCTGTCCTCCCCCGAGCAGTACAAGGCCCGCTATCCGCTGACCTGGCCGCTCGCCGAGCGCTTCGGCCGCCGGTCCTGGGCGTTTCTGCCGCTGACCGTGGCCGGACGCACGATGGGCGCGTGGATGGCCGCCTTCACCTACCCCGTCGCCTTCACGCCGGACGAGCGGTCCGTGCTGGCGACGGTGGCGCGGATGCTGGCGCAGGCCCTGACCCGGGCGGGCGTGGCCGAGAGCGAACGGGCGCTGACCGACGGGCTTCAGCGCACGATGCTGCCGAGGCTCGGTTCGCAGCGCATCCCGGGTATGAGCGTCGCCGCCCGCTATGTCCCCACCGGCGGCGGACTCCAGGTCGGCGGCGACTGGTACGACGTGATCCCGCTGCCGAGCGGGCGGTTCGCGCTGGTCATCGGCGACGTCCAGGGGCATGACGTCCACGCGGCCGGGCTGATGGGTCAGCTACGGATCGCCCTGCGGGCCTACGCCTCGGAGGGGCACCGGCCGGACGCGGTGCTCTCCCGCGCCGCCCGCTTCCTGCACGGCATCAGCGACGAGGACCCGTCCGACCCGCGCTTCGCGACCTGCGTGTACGTCGAGGTCGACCCGGCGACGGGGGTGCTGGACATCGCGCGTGCCGGGCACCCGGACCCGGCGTTCCGGATGGCCGACGGCACAGTGCTGACACGGCCGACGTCGGGCGGCCTGCCGCTCGGCATCGACCCGGACGCCGACTACCCCACGACCCGGCTGGCGCTGGAGCCCGGCGAGACCATGCTGATCTGCACGGACGGCCTGATCGAGACCGGCGGCCACGACCTGGACACCGGCTGGCGGCGGCTGCGCGTGATCCTGGAGGAGCACAAGGGCGATCTGGAGGAACTCGCCGACACCCTGGTGCAGGCCGTGCACGGGCCGTCCTCGCACCACACCACCGGCCCGCTGGCCGACCGCCGCGAGGACGACATCGCCATGCTCCTGCTGAGCCGGGAGGGCGAGGGCTGCGGGTGCGGAGACACCATGACGGCGGCGCGCCCGGTGCGGCGTACGGTGCTGACGGTCGCGCAGGCCGAGCCCGAGCGGGTCGGGGCGGCCCGGCAGCAGTTGCGCGAGCTGCTGCACGACTGGGCCTCGCCGGACCAGCTCGACTCGGCGGTACTGCTGCTGTCCGAGCTGCTGACGAACGTCCTCGTGCACACCGACTCCGACGCGTTGCTCGTCGCCGAGATCACCGGCGCGGTGGGGGAGCGGCGGCTGCGGATCGAGGTCACGGACGGCGGTGACGACCTGCCGCACAAGCGCAGACCCGGGGAGCTGGCGTCCTCCGGCCGCGGCCTGGTGCTGATCGAACTGCTCGCGCACGCCTGGGGGGTGGACCCGCGGGGCGAGGGCAAGAGCATCTGGTTCGAGCTCTACGAGTCCGTGGACGGCTCGGGCGACGGCTCCTGGTCGCCGTAGCGGGCGCGCAGCTCCCGCAGGACGCCGAAGGCGGCCGCGGTGAGGGGCACGGCCAGCAGCAGGCCGAGCAGCCCGGCGACGGACGCCCCGGCCGTGATCGCCACCAGCACCACCGCCGGATGCATCTGCACGGTCCGGCTCTGGATCAGCGGCTGGAGCACATGCCCCTCCAGCACCTGCACCGCGAGTACGACCCCCAGCACCCACAGCGCGATGACGAACCCCCGGTCGGCGAGCGCGACCAGCACGGCCACGGCGCCCGAGATGAAGGCGCCGAGGTAGGGGATGTAGGCCCCGACGAAGACCAGCGCGCCCAGTCCCGCAGCGCCCGGCACGTCCAGGACGAGCAGGCCCACGGTGATGCAGAGGGCGTCGATGAGCGCGATGAAGGTGGTACCGCGCATGAACCCCTCGACGGCCTGGAAGGCCCGCCGTGCCATGGCCTCCAGGGTGTCGGCCGACCCGCGGGGAGCCAGCGCCCGCAGCGTCCCGGTGACCTTGTCGGAGTCGCGCAGGAAGAAGAAGACGAGCAGCAGCGCGAGCACGGCCATGGCAAGGGACTCGCCGACGACACTGACCCCGCTGATCACACCGGAGGCGGCTGTGCCGCCGAACTTGCCCAGCAGCTCCCGGGCGTTGGAGGCGAGGTCGTCCAGCGAGGTTCCGGCGGCCCCGAAGTGCTCGGAGACACCCCGGGCGGCCTGCCTGAGCGAGGCGACGATCTCATCGCCCGTGTCGACGATCGCGGCGACCACGATGTACACGGCCCCGCCCACCACGGCGACCACGGCGACACACGTCAGCCCGGCCGCGACCGACCGCTGCACCCCGGCCTTCACGAGCCGCCGGTGCAACGGCCCGAGCAGCGCCGTCCCCAGCAGCGCCAGCAGCACGGGCACGACAGCGGTCCGGAACTCGTCACACAGCCGGATCCCGACGTAGACGACCCCGGAGACGAGCAGGATCAACGCGCACCAGGCGGCCAGGCGCCGGAGGGGGCCCGGGAGAAGCGTCCCGGCCCCGGCCGCGATCGGATCGGAGTCCCGCACCCCTCCACCCGACCACGCCCCAAACGCCCCGTCCCGCCGAAACGGGCCGGCCGGGTGACGGGGCGTCAACGCCGAGGGGGCGTCGCGCGTGCGACGCCCCCCTGGTGGTGTCCGTGTCGTCAGTCCTGCGGGCCGCTCGCGGTCATGCCGTGCACCGCCGGCACCGTGCCCAGCCGGCCCTTCTGGAAGTCCTCGAAGGCCTGCATGAGCTCGTCCTTGGTGTTCATCACGAACGGGCCGTAGTGCGCCATGGGTTCGCGGATCGGCTGTCCGCCGAGCAGGACGACCTCCATGTCCGGCGTGTTCGAGTCCTGCTTCTCGTCCGCGCGGACGGTCAGCGACGAGCCCGCCCCGAAGACGGCCGTCTGGCCCGTGTGGACCGGACGGCGGTCGACGCCGACGCTGCCCCGGCCGGCCAGGACGTACGCCAGGCCGTTGAAGTCCTCGCGCCACGGCAGCGTGAGCTCCGCGCCCGGCGCCAGCGTCGCGTGGACCATCGTGATCGGGGTGTGCGTGATGCCGGGGCCCGCGTGCCCGTCCAGCTCACCGGCGATGACCCGCAGCAGCGCGCCGCCGTCGGGGGTGGTGAGCAGCTGGACCGAGCCGCCGCGGATGTCCTGGTAGCGCGGGGCCATCATCTTGTCCTTGGCCGGGAGGTTCACCCACAGCTGGAGGCCGTGGAAGAGCCCGCCGGACATGACGAGATGCTCCGGTGGCGCCTCGATGTGCAGCAGACCCGAGCCCGCGGTCATCCACTGGGTGTCGCCGTTGGTGATGGTGCCGCCACCACCCTGGCTGTCCTGGTGGTCGAAGATCCCGTCGATGATGTACGTGACGGTCTCGAAGCCGCGGTGCGGGTGCCAGGGCGTGCCCTTCGGCTCGCCCGGCGCGTACTCCACCTCGCCCATCTGGTCCATCATGATGAACGGGTCGAGGTGACGGTAATTGATCCCCGCGAAAGCCCGGCGCACCGGGAAGCCCTCGCCCTCGAAACCGCTCGGAGCGGTCGTGACGGCGAGCACGGGACGTGCCACGGCGTCGGTCGGCGCGGTCACGCGGGGCAGCGTCAACGGGTTCTCGACGGTCACTGCAGGCATGTCGGTTCCTCCTCGTGTACGCCCAGTTTAGTTGAGCGTTGAACTTTCTGCCACCCCAAACAGAGAAAACCGGGAGGGCATTCCCACCGGATCGCGGCCCGAACCCCGGGAGACCGATCTGGACACCGACACGGACACCGACATGGACAGCGACACGGACACCGACATGACGGAAGGCCGGCACCCCGAAGAGGGTGCCGGCCTTCGTCCGGGCCGGTCAGGGCCGGTCAGGCGGCCAGCCCGTGCTCCTCGTTCTCGACCCCGGAGGGCTCCGCCTTGCGGTCCCGCATCACCAGCGTGGCCACCACGGCCGCCGCCAGGACACCGATCGCGCTGATCGTGAAGGTCGTCGACATCGAGGCGGTGAAGGCCTCGCGAGCCGCCCGGACCAGGCCCGTGTCGCCGCCGGCGACGGCCAGGGCCCCGCCGATGGACTCCTTGGCCTGCCCGGGAGCACCGGCCGGCATCGCGTCGGCGTAGCCGCTGGAGAGCAGGGAGCCGAGGATCGCGATACCGAGGGCGGTGCCGGACTGCTGGATGGTGTCGTTGAGGGCGGAGCCGACGCCCGCCTTGTCCTCGGGGATGGTGCCCATCAGCGCGGCCACCGCGGCCGGCATCGCGAGGCCCGCACCCAGACCCAGGATCCCCAGCGCCACGGCCGGGACCGTGAACCCGCTGTCGGCGTCGAGCGTGGTCAGCAGCCCGAAGGAGGCGGCCATCAGCAGCATCCCGGCGAGGATGACGACCCGGTTCCCGGCCTTCACGGCGAGCTGCGCCCCGGCGGCGTTGCCTGCCAGCGCGGCCACGGCCAGCGGCAGGAAGGCGAGGCCCGCCTTGACGGCGGAATAGCCGAGCACGAACTGGAGGTACTGGGTCAGGACCAGCAGCAGCCCGGCGTTGCCGATCTGGACGAGCGACAGGGAGAGCGAGCCACCGCTGAAGTTGCGGTTCTTGAAGAGGACCAGCGGGACCATCGGCGAGCGGGTGACGTTCTCCCAGATCACGAAGCCGGCCAGGGCGATCAGCGCGACGGCCAGGACGACCAGGGAACGGCCTTCGAACGCGCCGTGCTGCGGAATCTCGATGATCCACCACACCAGGGCCGTCATGCCCACCGCGGACAGCACCGCGCCCAGCGGGTCCGGCTTCTGCCACGGCGCCTTGGACTCCGGCATCAGCAGCACACCGGCCAGCAGCGCCAGCGCGACGATCGGCACGTTGATCAGGAAGATCGCCTGCCAGGCGAAGTGGTCGATCAGCACACCGCCGAGGACCGGGCTGCCGACCAGCCCCAGCATCGACACCGAGCCCCAGGCCGCCATCGCCTTGGGCCGCTCGTCCTCGTCGAAGACGGTGATCAGGATGGACAGCGTCGACGGCATGATCAGCGCCCCGCCGACCCCCATCGCGATCCGCACGGCGATCAGCTCACCCGGAGTGGAGCAGAACACCGCCCCCAGCGAGGCCGCCCCGAACAGCAGCAGGCCGATCAGCATCACCTTCCGGCGCCCGAACCGGTCCCCCAGGCTTCCCGAGGTCAGCAGCAGTCCGGCGAAGACCAGGGTGTAGGAGTCGAGGATCCACTGCATGTCCTGGGTGCTCGCGCCGATGTCCTCGGTCAGCGTGGGCACCGCCACCGTCAGCGCCATGTTGTCGACGACCAGCACGAGCGTGCTCAGGCAGAGCACCACCAGGATCCACCAGCGGCGTGGATTACGAGCGTCCATGTCTGCTTTCCCCTCCCGCGAACACCGTTCCTTCGATGCGAACACTGTACGCACAGCGGAACAGTGTGCGCAACCCTTGAGTTCTGTACGCTGAATGCGCACGCTGTTCGCAGAGGGCCGGAGCCGAGCGCCAGGAGGAGTGTCGATGCCCAAGAGCACGAAGACGACGGAGAAGAACCCGATCCCGTCCGTATGGACCCGTGAGCAGCGCCGCCCCGACCAGCCCGCGCTCAGCAGGGACGCGATCGTGCGGGAGGCGATCGCGATGCTCGACGCCGACGGCATCGAGGCGCTCAGCATGCGCAAGCTCGGCGCCCGCCTGAACGCGGGCGCGACGTCGCTGTACCGGCACGTCGCCACGAAGGACGAGCTGATGGAGCTCGCGGTGGACGAGGTCGCCGCCGAGATCCACGTCCCGCCGGCCGGCGGCCCCGACTGGCGCGCGGCGGTGACCGAGGCCGCCGGATCCTTCCGTACGACCGCGCTACGGCACCCCTGGCTGACCCTGGTCCTGGGCCAGGCCGGGCTCGCCTACCTCGGGCCCAACTACATGGCCTTCTCCGAGCGGCTCGCGGCGCTGTTCACCGCGGCGGGGTTCCCCGAGCCGAGCCGGGCGATCGACGCGGTCTTCTCGTACGTCATCGGCATGAGCACCACGGAAGCGGCCTGGCTCACCACCGTCGCCCGCTCCGGCGAGACCGAGCCGGAGTTCGTCGCGCGGCTGCTGCCCGCGGCCCGGGAGGCCTCCGCCGACTACGACCACCTGGCGGCCGCGGATGCCCGGACCGCGGGCCAGGCCGTCGACCCCGCCCGGATCCGGGACGACAAGTTCGCCTACGGCCTGGAGGTCGTCCTGGACGGGCTGGCGCTGCGCCTGCCGAAATAGCAGGTCAGCCGCCGTCCGCGCAGCAACGGCGGCTAGCCGTCTGCGCAGCAATGGCGTCTAGCCATCTGCGCAGCAATGGCGTCTAGCCATACATCCGGCGCATCGCGAACTCGACCATCTGCTCGACGGCCTTCGCGTCGAACACCATCCGGTGCTCGCCCTCCATGTCGAGGACGAACCCGTAGCCGGTCGGCAGCAGGTCCAGCACCTCGGAACCGGTGATCACGAAGTACTTGGACTCCTTGCCCGCGTACCGGCGCAGCTCCTTGAGCGTGCTGAACATCGGGATCACCGGCTGCTGGGTGTTGTGCAGCGCGAGGAAGCCGGGGTTGTCGCCGCGTGGGCAGTAGACCTTCGACGTCGCGAAGGCCTGCTGGAAGTCCTCGGCGGCCATCTGCCCGGTCGTGAACGCGCGCACCGCGTCCGTGAGGGAGGGCGGGGACGGCTCGGGGTACAGCGGCGGCTGCTGCCCGTATCCGCCGGACATCGGCTGCTGCGGAGGGGCGTACTGCGCTTGCGGGCCCGCTGTCTGGTCGTAGCCGTACATGGGCGCAAGCGTACCGAGAGCGGCCGGGCGCACGGGCCGGTACGGCACAGTCCTGGCGAACCGACAGCGACTCGACAGTGACTTGACAGCCGCGGCTATGGATTGCCGCGGCCGCCGCTCATAGCGTCGGTGCCATGAACGGACGCGATGCCGAGGGCCCGCACGAACACGACAGAGGCCTCTCCCACGACCTCCCCGTCCTCGCCCGCCGCCGGATGATCCGGCTGGTGGCGGGCGCGGGCCTGATTCCGCTGGTGGGCTGCACGCCGCAGGAGAAGACCTCGGCGTCGCCCTCGTCAACCGGCGCCTGCGCGGAGATCCCTCCGGAAACGGCCGGCCCGTTCCCCGGCGACGGCTCGAACGGTGTGAACGTCCTGAAGGAGAGCGGGGTCGTCCGCACCGACATCACACGCAGCTTCGGCGACTCCGCGGGCGGCACGGCCGAAGGCATACCCCTGACGATCACGCTCACGGTGGTGGACGCGGCCTCCGGCTGCGACGCCCCGAAGCGGGGCGCCGCCGTCTACCTGTGGCACTGCGACCGGGACGGCGCCTACTCCCTGTACTCCGAGGGCGTCACCGAGGAGAACTACCTGCGCGGCGTCCAGGAGACCGACGACGAGGGCCGCGTCACCTTCAGGAGCGTCTTCCCCGGCTGCTACCAGGGCCGCTGGCCGCACCTCCACTTCGAGGTCTACGGCAGCCTGGCCGACGCCACGGCGGCCACGTCGATCACGAACACCTCGCAGCTCGCCTTCCCGAAGGACGTCTGCGACACGGTGTACGCCACGGACGGCTACGGCGAGAGTGTTTGGAACCTGAGCGGCCTCTCGCTGGAGAGCGACGGCATCTTCAGCGACGGTCACGACCGTCAGCTGGCCACGATGACGGGCAGTACGGGGGACGGCTACACCGCGACACTGACCGTTCCGGTGTGACCTGTCACAGATGACAGGTTGGGGTTGCTTCTTATTACCGACGGGTAGCATCATCGTAGCTACTTGTTGGTACGTGAACTAGCGCGAGGATCCAGTGCCTCGCCGATCTCTCTACGGAGCCGGGAGCCGTCGCCATGGGGCACTACAAGTCGAATCTCCGCGACATCGAGTTCAACCTCTTCGAAGTACTCGGACGCGACAAGCTGTACGGCACCGGTCCGTTCGAGGAGATGGACGTCGAGACCGCGAAGAGCATCCTGGAGGAGCTGACCCGCCTCTCGGAGAACGAGCTGGCCGAGTCCTTCATCGACGCCGACCGCAACCCCCCGGTCTTCGACCCGGAGACCAACACCGCGCCGGTCCCGGCGTCCTTCAAGAAGAGCTACCAGGCCTTCATGGACTCCGAGTACTGGCGCCTCGGCCTCCCCGAGGAGATCGGCGGCACCACCTCGCCCCGCTCCCTGATCTGGGCGTACGCCGAGCTGATCCTGGGCGCCAACCCGGCCGTCTGGATGTACTCCTCGGGCCCCGCCTTCGCCGGCATCCTCTTCGAGGAGGGCAACGAGGTCCAGAAGCACATAGCCAAGGTCGCCACGGAGAAGCAGTGGGGCTCCACGATGGTGCTCACCGAGCCCGACGCCGGCTCAGACGTGGGCGCCGGCCGCACCAAGGCCGTGCAGCAGGAGGACGGCTCCTGGCACATCGAGGGCGTGAAGCGCTTCATCACCTCCGGTGAGCACGACATGTCGGAGAACATCCTCCACTACGTGCTGGCCCGCCCCGAGGGCGCCGGCCCCGGCACCAAGGGCCTGTCCCTCTTCCTCGTCCCGAAGTACCTCTTCGACTTCGAGACCGGCGAGCTGGGCGAGCGCAACGGCGTCTACGCCACGAACGTCGAGCACAAGATGGGCCTGAAGGCCTCCAACACCTGCGAGATGACCTTCGGCGACCAGCACCCCGCCAAGGGCTGGCTGATCGGCGACAAGCACGACGGCATCCGCCAGATGTTCCGCATCATCGAGTTCGCCCGCATGATGGTCGGCACGAAGGCGATCTCCACGCTGTCGACCGGTTACCTGAACGCGCTGGAGTACGCCAAGGAGCGCGTCCAGGGCCCGGACCTCGCGAACTTCATGGACAAGACCGCGCCCAAGGTCACCGTCACCCACCACCCCGACGTGCGCCGCTCGCTGATGACGCAGAAGGCGTACGCGGAGGGCATGCGGGCGCTGGTCCTCTACACGGCTTCCGTCCAGGACGAGATCCAGGTCAAGGAGGCCGCGGGCGAGGACTTCTCCGACCTGGAGGCCCTGAACGACCTGCTCCTGCCCATCGTCAAGGGCTACGGCTCCGAGAAGGGCTACGAGCAGCTCGCCCAGTCGCTCCAGACCTTCGGCGGCTCCGGCTTCCTGCAGGAGTACCCGATCGAGCAGTACATCCGGGACTCCAAGATCGACACCCTCTACGAGGGCACCACGGCGATCCAGGGCCAGGACTTCTTCTTCCGGAAGATCGTCCGCAACCAGGGCGCCGCGCTGAACTCCCTCGCCGAGGACATCAAGAAGTTCCTGGCGCTCGGTGAGGGCGGCGAGGAGCTGGCCGGTGCCCGCGAGCACCTCGCGAAGGCCGCCGTGGAGCTGGAGGCGATCGTCGGCCTGATGCTGACCGACCTCGCGGCCACCGAGCAGGACGTCAAGAACATCTACAAGGTGGGCCTGAACACCACCCGCCTGCTGATGGCCTCCGGTGACGTCGTCGTCGGCTACCTGCTGCTCAAGGGTGCCGCGGTCGCCGCCGGGAAGCTGGAGACGGCCTCCGCCAAGGACAAGGCCTTCTACACCGGCAAGATCGCCGCGGCGAGGTTCTTCGCCGCCAACGTCCTGCCGGGCGTCACCCTGGCCCGCAAGGTCGCCGAGGGTGTCGAGCTGGACCTGATGGAGCTGGACGAGGCCGCGTTCTAGATCATCACGACCTCCGTCCGAGGGCCTGTTCCCTTCCCCGGGAACGGGCCCTCGGCCGTCGCTAAGGTGAACCCATGACCGAACCAGCCCGCCCGTCTCCCACCGCCGCCCTTGCAGCGAGCGCTTCGCGCGCACCTCTTGCTTTCGACCGCGGCCACACCGACGACCTCATGACCTTCCTGGCGGCGAGCCCCTCGCCGTACCACGCCGTGGCGACCGCCGCAGAGCGGCTGGAGAAGGCAGGCTTCCGGCAGGTCGCGGAGACGGACGCCTGGGACGGTACGCACGGCGGCAAGTACGTGCTGCGCGGCGGCGCGATCGTCGCCTGGTACGTGCCGGAGGACGCCACGCCCCACACGCCGTTCCGGATCGTCGGCGCCCACACCGACTCCCCCAACCTGCGCGTCAAGCCGCTGCCCGACAGCGGGGCGCACGGCTGGCGCCAGGTGGCAGTGGAGATCTACGGCGGGCCGCTGCTCAACTCCTGGCTGGACCGCGACCTGGGCATCGCCGGCCGGCTGACCTTGCGCGACGGCTCGACGCGCCTGGTCAACGTCGACCGGCCGCTGCTGCGCGTCCCGCAACTCGCCATCCACCTGGACCGCTCGGTGACGGCGGACGGGCTCAAGCTCGACAAGCAGCGGCATCTGCAGCCGGTCTGGGGCCTGGGCAACGATGTGCGCGACGGCGACCTGATCGCCTTCCTGGAGGAGACGGCCGGCCTCCCCGCGGGCGAGGTCACCGGCTGGGACCTGATGACCCACTCCGTGGAACCGCCCGCCTACCTGGGCCGCGACCGCGAGCTGCTGGCAGGCCCGCGCATGGACAACCTGCTCTCGGTGCACGCCGGCACGGCGGCCCTGGCAGCCGTCGCCTCGTCGTCGTCGAAGCCGACGTCCATCCCGGTCCTGGCCGCCTTCGACCACGAGGAGAACGGCTCCCAGTCCGACACGGGCGCGGACGGGCCGCTGCTCGGCAACGTGCTGGAGCGTTCGGTGTTCGCACGCGGCGGCTCCTTCGAGGACCGGGCCCGCGCCTTCGCCGGCACGGTCTGTCTGTCCTCCGACACAGGTCACGCCGTCCACCCCAACTACGCGGAGCGGCACGACCCGACGCACCACCCGCGCGTCAACGGCGGCCCGATCCTCAAGGTCAACGTCAACAACCGCTACGCCACGGACGGTTCGGGACGCGCCGAGTTCGCGGCGGCCTGCGAGCAGGCGGGCGTGCCCTTCCAGTCCTTCGTCTCCAACAACTCCATGCCCTGCGGCACCACGATCGGCCCGATCACCGCCGCCCGGCACGGCATCAGGACCGTCGACATCGGCGTGGCCATCCTGTCCATGCACAGCGCCCGCGAACTGTGCGGCGCCGACGACCCGTTCCTCCTGGCGAACGCGCTCACCGCGTTCCTGAAGAGGTAGAACAGGCCGTCACCGCATGGGTGTTCCCCACCGGGGTACCCGGGGTGCGGACCGGAAGGACCGGACCGTACAGGGAGGCGACACAACATGGGCCTCGGCGGATGCATCATCCTCATCGCCGTGGGAGCCATCCTCACGTTCGCGACCGACTGGGACATGCAGGGGGTCAACCTCGACCTGGTCGGCATCATCCTGATGATCGTCGGACTGATCGGCGTCACCACGTTCAGCAGCATCGCCCGGCGCCGCCGCGTCGTGGTGCCCCCGACGACGCCCGGCGTCGTCGAGGACCCAGCGGTGCACCACCGCCGCGACGGCTACAGCGACGGATACGGGGTGTGACGCGCCGACAGATCAGGCATCCATCCCGGCCAGCACCAGCGGCAGCCGGTCCGCTCCCGTCTCGGTGAGACGGACGGGTACGCCCCAGTCCTGCTGGTGGACGTGACAGGCCGGGTATTCGTTGGCCGGGTCGTCGTCGCAGGAGGCGGCCATCGCTGAGACGTGCAGCACCCCCTCCGCCACGGTGGGGTCGAGTTCGAGGGCGCGGGAGAGGTCTGTTCCCGCGCCCTCGCCGCTGCGCAGCAGCTCCGGCGGGGTGGACGAGACGAGCAGGCGGGTCGAGGGCCCGTAGCGGGTGTCCAGCTTCTGGCCGACGGGGGCCTGGAAGATCACGTCGAGTTGGAGCCGCCCGGCGGTGACCTCGGTGGCCTCGCGCTGCGTACGGTGGGCCACCTCCGGCACCTTCACCGCCTCCTCGGGCAGCCGCAGCCGGGTCAGCCGGTGCCGGGCCGACTCCACGACCACGATGTCGTCGCCGGCGAGCACCGCGCCGCTGGGCTCGCGCAGGTCCGTGGCCAGGGTCGTCACCTCACCGGTCGCCGGGTCGTAGCGGCGCAGGGCGTGGTTGTACGTGTCGCTGACCGCGACCGAGCCGTCCGGCAGCGCGGTGACACCCAACGGGTGCTGGAGCAGGGCCTGTTCCGCCGCGCCGTCCCGGTGCCCGAAGTCGAACAGGCCGGTGCCGACGGCGGTGTGGACGGAGCCGTCGGGCTCCACCCAGCGCAGGGCCGACGTCTCGGAGTCGGCCAGCCAGAGCCGCTCCGGCGTCGCGGCCAGCCCGGACGGCTGTGCGAACCAGGCCTCGGCTCCCGGCCCGTCGACCAGCCCCTCGTTGGTCGTACCGGCCGTGACGGCGACCGTGCCGTCGGCCGGGTCGTACGCCCACAGCTGGTGGACGCCGGCCATGGCGATCCACACCCTGCCCTGCCACCAGGCGACGTCCCAGGGGGAGGAGAGGTCGACCTCGCGGGCCGGGCCCGAAGCGGGTGAGCCCTGCCACCACTGCCGGCCCGTGCCGGCGAGGGTGGTGACCTCGCCGGTGGTGAGGTCCAGCCGCCGCAGCGCGTGATTGACGGTGTCGGCGACGACCACGGAGCCGTCGTCGAGGAGTGCGAGCCCCTGCGGCTCGTTGAAGGCGGCGGTGCCTTCGCCGCCGTCGACGAACCCACGCGCACCCGACCCGATCCTGCGCACCACGCTCTCACCGTCCTCGGCGAGCTCCACCAGCTGATGCCGGGTGGTGTCGCTGACCAGGAAGCTCCCCGACGGCAGCGGCACGGCCTTCCCCGGGAACCGCAGCACCGTCGGCTCCGGCTCCGGCGCCACATACGGCCCGTCCCCGCGCCGCAGCGTCCCCTTCGCCGCGTGCTCGGTCTCCAGCTCCTCGACCAGCCGCTCGATGGCGTGCACATGCCCCTCACCGGCATGCTGGGCGACCACATACCCCTCGGGGTCGATCACGACGAGCGTCGGCCAGGCCCGCACGGCGTACTGCTTCCAGGTCGCGAGCTCCGGGTCGTCGAGCACCGGATGCTCCACCCCGTACCGCTCCACCGCGTCCACCACGGCCTGATGCTCGGCCTCGTGCACGAACTTCGGCGAGTGCACCCCGATGACGACGACCGTGTCCCGGTGCTTCTCCTCCAGCTCACGCAGCTCGTCCAGAACGTGCAGGCAGTTCACGCAACAAAATGTCCAGAAATCCAGGACGACGATGCGTCCCCGCAGGTCGGCGAGGGTGTACTGCTGCCCGCCCGTGTTCAGCCAGCCGCCCTTGCCGGTCAGCTCGGGGGCACGGACGCGGGCGCGTCGGGGTGCGGAGTGGTCCATGCCCCCAGGGTGCCACCCGTCACTGACAGTCAGCTCAGCGCATGCCCCGTCGTGGCGTCCACATGGTCCGGGACGGCGTCGTGACGGTCGCCGACCGTGAGGGTACCGGTGGGTTCGAACATGAGGATCGCGGTCGGGACGGGCGCGTACGGCTTGTGCTCGGTGCCGCGCGGGACCGTGAAGACGCTGCCTTTGGGGAGCACGACCGTGCGCTCGCCGGCCGTCCCGCGCAGGCCGATGTGCAGTTCGCCGTCGAGCACCAGGAAGAACTCGTCGGTGTGCTCGTGGACGTGCCATACGTGCTCACCCTCGACCTTCGCGACGCGGACGTCGTAGTCGTTGACGGCGGTGACGATGCGGGGGCTCCACTGCTCGGAGAAGGAGGCCAGGGCGTGCGCGAGGGAGACCGGTTCCTGAGTCATGAGGCGATCCTCCGGGGTGCCGTACGCCCCGCACGAGTGCTAGAAATCGCCCATGCCGCAAGGATCCTCGCACCGCCCGCACCGGGTCGCCGTGATCGTCGACGAGGGCACCAACCCGTTCGAGGTCGGGGTGGCCACCGAGCTGTTCGGGCTGCCGCGGCCCGAGCTGGGGCTGCCGGAGCCGCTGTACGAGGTGACCCTGTGCGCGCCCACGCCGGCGATCCGGATGAACCACGGCTTCTTCACGCTCACCGGCGTGCCGGGCCTGGAGGCCGTGGACCGGGCGGACACTCTGGTCGTGCCCGGCCGTCCGGACAATGTCGTACCGCGCGGCCCCGCCGTCCTCGACGCCATCCGGCGCGCACACGCGCGCGGCACCCGGGTCATGAGCTTCTGCACCGGGACCTTCGCACTCGCCGAGGCCGGGCTGCTGGCCGGGCGGCGCGCGACGACCCACTGGCGCTGGGCTGACTCCTTCCGCAGCCTGCACCCGACGGTGCTGCTGGAGCCGGACGTGCTGTTCGTGGACGAGGGCGACATCCTCACGGCCGCGGGCAGCGCGGCAGCCCTCGATCTCGGGCTGCACATCTGGCGTCGTGACCACGGCGCCGAGATCGCCAACCACGTCTCCCGGCGGCTGGTGTTCGCCGCACACCGGGACGGCGGGCAGCGGCAGTTCGTGGAGCGGCCCGTGCCGGACGTGCGGGACGAGTCCCTGGCCCCGCTGCTGGCGTGGGCCCAGGAGCGGCTGGGCGAGCCGCTGACGGTCGCGGATCTGGCCGCACGCGCGCGTGTCAGCCCCGCCACGCTCCACCGCCGCTTCCGCACCCAACTGGGGACGACACCGCTCGCCTGGCTGACCGGGGAGCGCGTCGCGCTGGCCTGCCGGCTGATCGAGCGGGGCGAGGAACGGCTGGACGTGGTGGCGGCCCGGAGCGGGCTCGGTACGGCCGCCAACCTGCGCACGCGCCTGCGGCGGGCGACCGGACTCAGCCCATCGGCCTACCGTCGGCGTTTCGGACTGGGCCGCGGGGAAGCCCTGGTCTCATGAGATTCCTCGTGTACGACCGGCTCCTCGGCTTCGGTGACGACTACTGGATCGAGGACGAGCACGGCACCAAGGTGTTCCTCGTCGACGGCAAGGCCCTGCGGGTGCGGGACACCTGGGAGCTGAAGGACATCCAGGGGCGTGTCCTCGTCGACATCCACCAGAAGATGCTCGCCCTGCGCGACACGATGGTGCTCCAGCGGGCCGAGGAGCCGCTGGCGACGATCCGCAGGAAACGGCTGTCCCTGCTGCGCAACCACTACCGGGTGTCCCTGGCCGACGGCAACGAACTGGACGTCAGCGGCAAGATCCTCGACCGGGAGTTCGCCGTCGAGTACGACGGGGAACTGCTCGCGGTGATCTCCCGGCGCTGGCTGACCCTGCGGGACACCTACGGCGTGGACGTCGTCCGCGAGGACGCCGATCCGGCGCTGCTGATCGCCGTTGCGGTGTGCGTCATCCACCTGGCGGAGAAGGAGCGGGAGGACTGAAAGCCCTCAGACTGAAAACCCTCACAGACGGCGTGGGGGCTCCAGTCCCAGCAGCCGGTCCTTCAGCGCCGGGAACTGCTCGCGCGTCGTCGCGACCTTCCCCGGGTCGAACTCCACCGTGAGGACCTCCTCGTCGGCGCCGGCCCGGGCCAGCACCTCGCCCCAGGGATCGACCACGATCGAGTGACCGGCCTGCGGAACTCCGGCGTGCGTCCCGGCCGTTCCACACGCGACGACGAACGACTGGTTCTCGACGGCCCGTGCCTGGGCCAGCAGCGTCCAGTGGGACCGGCGGCGCTCCGGCCAGCCCGCCGACACCACGAGCGTCTCGGCACCGGCGTCGACGAGACCGCGGAAGAGTTCGGGGAAACGGAGGTCGTAGCAGGTGGACAGGCCCAGGACGGTCTCGGGCAGACGCACCGTCACCAGCTCCGCACCCGCGCCCATCAGCACGGCCTCGCCCTTGTCGAAGCCGAAGCGGTGGATCTTGCGGTAGGCGGCGGCCAGATCGCCGGAGGGGGAGAAGACGAGGGAGGTGTTGTAGAGCGGTCCGTCCGGGTCACGCTCGGGGATCGAGCCGGCGTGCAGCCACACGCCCGCGTCGCTCGCGGCCTTCGCCATCGCCTCGTACGTCGGCCCTTCGAGCGGCTCGGCCTCGCGCCCGAACTCCTCGTAGGCGAACGCACCCGTGGTCCAGAGCTCAGGCAGGACGACGAGATCGGCACCGGCCTGGTCCCGGACGAGCGACCCCATCCGCCGTCGGCGCGATTCGACCGATTCGCCCTCGTCTACGGCGATCTGGATCACAGAGGCGCGCACACTACCACCGTCCTGGCATTCGACCCGTCCACATGGGCTTCCCCCCGGGCCTACGATCGTCACACGAAAGCACTGCCGGGGTGCCTCACAGCAGCGTAACTTAGCTGCCAAGACACCCGCCGACAGCCGCCACCTCCCACTGGCAACGCCGCCACCACCTGCCCGTGCACCGACCGCCGAGGGGTCCCGTTCCGTGAGTCTGCATCCCACCCTCCAGCCCTACGCCGACGCCTGGACCCACTCCATCGAAGCGATATCCGAGCTGCTCCAGCCGCTCGCGGAGGCCGAGTGGAACCGGCGGACGCCGTGCCCCGGGTGGTCGGTGCGGGACGTGGTCTCCCATGTCATCGGCCTGGACTGCGAGATGCTCGGCGACCCGCGCCCCATCCACACGCTCCCGCGTGACCTCTTCCACGTGACGAACGACCACCAGCGCTACATGGAGATGCAGGTCGACGTCCGCCGCCACCACACGGCCCCGGAGATGACCTCCGAGCTGGAGTACGTGATCATCCGCCGCAACCGCCAGCTGCGGAACGAGTCGCGTGACCCGGGCACCAAGGTGCGCGGCCCGCTCGGCTCGGAGCTGACCCTCGATGAGTCCATGCGCCGGCACGCCTTCGACGTGTGGATGCACGAGCAGGACCTGCGCACCGCCCTCGGCCGGCCCGGAAACCTCGACTCCCCCGGCGCGCATGTCGCCCGTGACGTGCTGCTCTCCGAACTCCCGCGCGTGGTCGCCGAGAACGCCCAGGCGCCGCGCAGCTCGGCCGTCGTCTTCGACGTGCACGGCCCCATCGAGTTCCTGCGCACGATCCGCGTCGACATCCAGGGCCGAGGCACCCTCGAAACAGCCCCGGCCCTCGGCCCCGCCGCGACCCTCACCCTCGACTGGGAGACCTACGTCCGCCTGGCCTGCGGCCGCGTCACGCCGGAGGCGGTGTCCGACCGCCTCAAGACAGAGGGCGACCCGGACCTGACGGCGGCGATCCTGCGCAACTTCACGGTGACGCAGTAGGCCCGCCCTAGCTGCGGGCAATCGTGCCTCCCCCAGTGCCTTAAGGGCCTGGGAGGTGCCCCCAGGGCGGCACGGGTGGGCGCAGCGGCACCCCGGTACGCCGGGCTGCGCACCCACCCGGCCCCAGCCCCAACTCCCCGGGCCGGAAAACCCCATGCCGCCGTCCCGCCACCCCCCGTAGCGTCCCGCCCATGACCACCACCCCACCCCGCCATACCCGACTCACCTTCCACGGCCCGCTGTCCGAAGCAAGGGCCGACCGACTCGTCACACGCCTGGCCGCCAACACCCCCGCCACCGTCCTGGACATCGGCTGCGGCTGGGCGGAACTCATGCTCCGCATCCTGACCGCCACCCCCGAAGCCACCGGCACCGGCATAGACATCGACACGGACGCCCTGGCCCGGGGCCGCCAGGCCGCCACGGCACGCGGTCTGGCCGACCGGGTCCGTCTCGTCGAGGGGTCCGCCACCGAGACCCCCCTCGCCCCCGCCGACCTCGTCCTGTGCCTGGGCGCGAGCCAGGCCCTCGGCGACCGGCTCCCCGAGGCCCTGAAGGAACTCAGGCTGCGGGTCGCCGACGGCGGCCGGGTCCTGCTCGGCGAGGGGTTCTGGCAGCGCACCCCGACCCCGGCCGAGCTGTCCGGGATGTGGCCGGACGCCGCCGTCACCGACCACCACGACCTCGCGACCCTGGTGGACCTGGCGATCGAGGCCGGGTTCAGGCCGGAGTGGACGGAGACCGCGAGCCTCGACGAGTGGGAGGAGTTCGAGTCGGCGTACCTGGCGGACGTCGAGGTGTGGCTCGCCGAGCACCCCGGGCACCCGCTCGCGGCCGAGACCAGGGAGCGCGCGGACCGGCACCGCGCCCGGTGGCTGACGTACCGCGGCGTCCTGGGGCTGGCCTACCTCACCCTCGTACCGACCGCCTGATCCCCGTCATGCCGGGACGTGCACCGTCTCGACCCGGCTCGCCACCAGGCGTTCCCGCTCGCGCCGGATGGCACGCTTGCGCAGGCGCAGGATCTGGGTGACGCCGAGGGCCTGGAGCACGAACACCGCCGAGAAGGCCACGGTGTAATCGTCGCCGGTGGCGTCCAGCAGGACACCGACGGCGAACAGTGTGGTCATGGAGGCCACGAAGCCGCCCATGTTGGTGATGCCGGAGGCCGTGCCCTGCCGCTCGGGCGGGTTGGCCGGGCGGGCGAAGTCGAAGCCGATCATCGACGCGGGCCCGCACGCCCCGAGGACCGTGCACAGCACGATCAGGAGCCACATCGGGGCGTGCTCGCCGGGGTAGGCCAGTGTCGCCGCCCACAGAGCCGCCGTCGTGCCGACCGTGCCGAGCGCGATGGGCAGCCGGGCCTCGTGGTGCCGGGCGACGATCTGGCCGTAGACCATGCCGACGCCCATGTTCGACAGCACGACGAGCGTGAGGAGTTCACCGGCGGTGGCGCGGGACAGCCCCTGTGCCTCGACCAGGAAGGGCAGGCCCCACAGCAGCAGGAAGACCATCGCCGGGAACTGGGTGGTGAAGTGCACCCACATCCCGAGCCGGGTCCCCGGCTCCCGCCAGGAGGCGGCGATCTGGCGCCGTACGTAGGCCGCGCCCTGGTGCGGGAGCGGTTCCGGCTCGTGGCCCTCCGGGTGGTCCTTCAGGAACAGCAGCACCAGCACCAACACCACGGCCCCGGCGGCCGCGCTGCCCGCGAACGCCGCGGTCCAGCCGATGCCGTGCAGCAGCCGGGCCAGGACGAGGGTGGAGACGAGGTTGCCCGCCATGCCGACCAGTCCCGCGAACTGGGCGACGAGCGGCCCGCGCCGGGCCGGGAACCACCGGGTGCCCAGCCGCAGCACGCTGATGAACGTCAGCGCGTCACCACAGCCGAGCAGCGCCCGGGAGGCGAGCGCCATGCCGTACGACGGGGAGAACGCGAAGCCCAGCTGCCCGGCCGTGAACAGCACCGCCCCGAGCGCCAGCACCTTCTTGGTGCCGAGCCGGTCGACGAGCAGGCCGACGGGTATCTGCATACCGGCGTAGACCAGCAGCTGGAGGATGGAGAAGGTGGACAGGGCCGAGGCGTTGACGTGGAAGCGGTCGGCGGCGTCGAGGCCGGCCACGCCCAGGGACGTGCGGAAGATGACCGCGACGAAGTAGACCGAGACGCCCGTGCCCCAGACGGCCAGTGCGCGGCGGCCGCCCGGAGGATCGCCCGGCAGCAGGGTGGCGCTCATCGGACCTCACCCCGGGCCAGGTGGGAGAACCAGCCGACGTGCCGGTGGACGAGCCCGACGGCCGCCTCGGCGTCCCCGGAGCGCAGCGCTTCGAGGATCTCCTCGTGCTCGGTGAGGGTCTTGGCGATCCGGTCGGGGTGGGAGTGCAGGACGGCGACGCCCATGCGCAGCTGACGGTCGCGCAGTTGGTCGTAGAGGCGGGAGAGGATCTCGTTGCCGCCGCTGCGGACGATCTCGGCGTGGAAACAGCGGTCGGTGACGGCGGCCGCGGCCAGGTCTCCGGCGGCGGCCTGCTCCTTCTGCCGGGCGAGGAGCGCTTCGAGGCGCTCGATGAGCCCGGGGGGCGCGGGCACGGCCTTGCGCGCCGCGTGTTCCTCGACGAGCAGCCGGGTCTCCACGACGTCGGCGATCTCCTGTGCGGAGACGGGCAGGACGAGGGCTCCCTTCTTCGGGTAGAGCCTGATCAGCCCCTCGACCTCCAGCCGGAGCAGCGCTTCGCGGACCGGTGTGCGGGAGACGCCGACGGCCTCGGCGAGTTCGCCCTCGGTGAGCAGGGTCCCGCCCTCGTAGCGCCGCTCCAGGACGCCCTGCTTGACGTGGGTGTACACACGGTCGGCGGCGGGAGGGTGCTTCACGGCCAGGGTCATGCGGACAGCATAGATACATCAGGTACGCATGGATGTATCCGTCCAGGATGCGGACTCACGCGGCCTCCAATGTCACACGTCTGTGGCAAAGGGCGGGTCCCCCTCGGCAACGGCACAACCAACTGTGCTAGTTACAAGTCAGACACGTGCGGCTCCCCTTCCCCTCGTCCTCAATTCGGCCGCACGCCTGGGGCATTCAACGCAATCGGGGTACTTCACTTGATAACCGGCATTAAGGGCACCCGTCTCCGTAGAGCCGCGGCCGTCGCCGTCACCACCGGCGCCATGCTCGCGACCGGAGCCCTCACCGTTGCGCCGGCGCAGGCCGCCACGGCGCCCACGATCGCCGCCAAGGGCGGCTACGTGATGAACAACGCGACCGGCAAGTCGCTCTACACCAAGGCTGCCGACACGCGTCGCTCGACCGGCTCGACCACCAAGATCATGACGGCCCTGGTGGTGCTGAAGCAGTCGAACCTCAATCTGGACAGCAAGGTCACGGTCCAGAAGGCGTACAGCGACTACATCGTCGACAACAACTGGGCGTCGAACGCCAAGTTGATCGTCGGCGACAAGGTCACCGTCCGCCAGTTGCTGTACGGGCTGATGCTGCCGTCCGGCTGCGACGCGGCGTACGCGCTCGCCGACAAGTTCGGCTCGGGCTCGACGCGGGCGGCGCGCGTGAAGTCGTTCATCGGCAAGATGAACACCACCGCCAAGAACCTGGGTCTGAAGAACACCCACTTCGACTCGTTCGACGGCATCGGCAAGGGCAGCAACTACTCCACGCCGCGCGACCTGACCAAGCTCGCCAGCAACGCCATGAAGAACTCCACGTTCCGCACGGTCGTCAAGACGAAGAAGTACACGGCGAAGACGACCACGAAGTCCGGCGGTACGCGGACGATGGCCGCGTGGGAGAACACCAACCCGCTGCTCGGGAGCTACACCGGCGCCATCGGTGTGAAGACCGGCTCCGGCCCGGAGGCCAAGTACTGCCTGGTCTTCGCCGCCACGCGGAACGGCAAGACGGTCATCGGCACGGTCCTGACCTCGACCAACCTGACCACACGCAAGACGGACGCGACGAAGCTGCTGAACTACGGCTTCGCCAAGTAGGACACGCGTCGGCGGCCCCCTGCCCGAGGGCAGGGGGCCGTCGTGTCCTGCTCACGCCCAGGTGATCAGGCGCTTCGGCTGTTCCAGGATCGCCGCCACGTCCGCCAGGACCTTCGAGCCCAGTTCGCCGTCGACCAGGCGGTGGTCGAAGGACAGGGCCAGGGTGGTGACCTGGCGGGGCTTCACCTTGCCCTTGTGGACCCACGGCTGGAGCTTGATCGCGCCGACCGCGAGGATCGCGGACTCACCGGGGTTGAGGATCGGCGTGCCCGTGTCGACGCCGAAGACACCGACGTTGGTGATCGTCACCGTGCCGCCCTGCATGGCCGCCGGGGACGTCTTGCCGTCCCTGGCCGTCGACACCAGCTCGCCCAGCGACTCGGCCAGCTGCGGCAGCGTCTTGGCGTGGGCGTCCTTGATGTTCGGGACGATCAGGCCGCGCGGGGTCGCGGCCGCGATGCCCAGGTTCACGTAGTGCTTGACCACGATCTCCTGGGCGGCCTCGTCCCAGGACGCGTTGACGTCCGGGTTGCGCCTGATCGCGACGAGCAGGGCCTTGGAGATCAGCAGGAGGGGGTTCACGCGCAGGCCCGCGAACTCCTTGTCCTCCTTCAGCTCCTCGACCAGCTTCATCGTGCGCGTCACGTCGACCGTCACGAACTCCGTGACATGCGGCGCCGTGAACGCCGAGCCGACCATCGCCGCCGCGGTCGCCTTGCGGACGCCCTTGACCGGGATACGGGTCTCGCGGGTCGTGTCGTACGACACCACCGCCGGAGCGGGTGCCGGGGCGGCGGGCGCGGGCACCGCGGGGACCGACGGCTCAGGTGCCTGCGGCCGGTCCACCGCCCCGTGCACGTCCTCGCGGGTGATGATGCCGTCCGGGCCGGTCGGGACGATCGTCGTCAGATCGACGCCCAGGTCCTTGGCCAGCTTGCGGACCGGGGGCTTGGCCAGCGGGCGTTCCTTGACGGCGGCGGCCGCCGAGGGCGCCGCACCGTGGCCGTTCAGCTCCGTCTGGATCGCCGTCGAGGCCTGCTGGACCGGGACCTCCGGGCCCTTGCGGGGGCGACGGCGGGTGGACGAGGCCGCCACCCCGTAGCCGACCAGGACCGGCTGGCGGCCCGAACCCTCCGCCTTCGGTTCTTCAGTGGCCTGGGGGGCTTCCGCCTGCGGCTCGGCCGGCGCGGCCCCTCCGCTCACGTCGACCGCGATGATCGATGTGCCCACGTCGACCGTGGTGCCCTCGGGGAAGTGCAGATCCCTGACCACACCGTCGTACGGGATGGGCAGCTCGACGGCCGCCTTCGCCGTCTCGACCTCGCACACCACCTGGCCGTCGGTGACCGTGTCGCCGGGCTGGACGAACCACTTGAGGATCTCGGCCTCGGTGAGCCCCTCACCCACGTCCGGCATCTTGAACTCGCGTACGGACGCTTCCGTCATCGTCGTCACGACCCTCTCCTCAGTACGCCAGCGAGCGGTCGACGGCATCCAGCACCCGGTCCAGGTTCGGCAGGTACTCCTCCTCCAGGCGGGCCGGCGGGTACGGCGCGTGGTAGCCGCCGACCCGGAGCACCGGGGCCTCCAGGTGGTAGAAGCAGCGCTCCGTGATCCGCGCCGCGATCTCCGCGCCCGAACCGAAGAACACCGGGGCCTCGTGCACGACGACCAGGCGCCGTGTCTTCTCCACCGACGTCTGGATCGAGTCGAAGTCGAGCGGCGAGACCGAGCGCAGGTCCAGAACCTCGAGGTTCCTGCCCTCCTCGGCGGCCGCGGCCGCGACCTCCTGGCAGAGCTTCACCATCGGGCCGTAGGCGGCCAGGGTGAGGTCTGTGCCCTCGCGGACCACCTGGGCCTTGTGCAGCGGGCCCGGGATCGCCTCCGTGTTGACCTCGGCCTTGTCCCAGTAGCGGCGCTTGGGCTCGAAGAAGATCACCGGGTCGTCGCTCTGGATGGCCTGCTGCATCATCCAGTACGCGTCCGAGGAGTTGGACGGGCTGACGATCTTCAGGCCCGAGACATGCGCGAAGAGCGCCTCGGGGGACTCCGAGTGGTGCTCCACCGCGCCGATACCGCCGCCATAGGGGATGCGCACGACGACCGGGAGCTTGACCTTGCCCAGGGAGCGGGCGTGCATCTTCGCGAGCTGCGTGACGATCTGGTCGTACGCCGGGAAGACGAAGCCGTCGAACTGGATCTCCACCACCGGGCGGTAGCCGCGCAGGGCCAGACCGATCGCCGTGCCGACGATGCCCGACTCGGCGAGCGGGGTATCGATGACGCGGCTCTCGCCGAAGTCCTTCTGCAGTCCGTCCGTCACCCGGAAGACGCCGCCCAGCTTGCCGACGTCCTCGCCCATGATCAGGACCTTGGGGTCGGCCTCCAGGGCGTGGCGCAGCGACTCGTTGATCGCCTTGGCGAGTGCCATCTTGTCGGCCATGTCAGTTGCCCCCCTCATCCGCGAACGACGCCTGGTACGCGGCGAACTGGGCACGCTCCTCGTCGACGAGCGCGTGTCCGTCCGCGTAGACGTTCTCGAAGATCGCGAAGTGGTCCGGGTCCGGCATGGCACGGACCGCCTCGCGCACTCGTTTGCCCAACGCCTCGGACTCGGTCTCCAGTTCCTCGAAGAATCCCTCGTCCGCGTGGTTTGAGGCTTCCAGGAACCGGCGAAGGCGCAGGATCGGGTCCTTGGCCTCCCAGGCCTGACGCTCCTCGTCGCCCCGGTAGCGGGTCGGGTCGTCGGAGGTGGTGTGGGCACCCATCCGGTAGGTGAACGCCTCGACGAGGGTCGGGCCCTCGCCGGCACGAGCCCGCTCCAGGGCCCAGCGGGTGACCGCGAGGCAGGCCAGCACGTCGTTGCCGTCCACCCGTACGCCCGGGAAGCCGAAGCCCTGCGCGCGCTGGTAGATCGGGACGCGGGACTGCTTCTCGGTCGGCTCGGAGATGGCCCACTGGTTGTTCTGGCAGAAGAACACGACCGGGGCGTTGTAGACCGCGGAGAAGGTGAACGACTCGGCCACGTCGCCCTGGCTGGAGGCGCCGTCGCCGAAGTAGGCGATCACCGCGCTGTCGGCGCCGTCCTTGGCCACGCCCATCGCGTAGCCGGTGGCGTGCAGCGTCTGGGAGCCGATGACGATCGTGTAGAGCTGGAAGTTGTTGCTGTTCGGGTCCCAGCCGCCGTTGTTCACACCCCGGAACATGCCGAGCAGGTTGGTCGGGTCCACCCCGCGGCACCAGGCGACGCCGTGCTCGCGATAGGTGGGGAAGACGTAGTCGTCCTCGCGGGTGGCCCGGCCGGAGCCGATCTGGGCGGCCTCCTGGCCGAGCAGCGAGGCCCACAGGCCCAGCTCGCCCTGGCGCTGCAGGGAGGTGGCCTCCGCGTCGAAGCGGCGGGTGAGCACCATGTCGCGGTACAGGCCGCGGAGCTCTTCCGGGGTGACACCGGCGACGTACTTGTCGTACTCGGCGTTCTTGACGCGCTTGCCCTCGGGCGTCAGCAGCTGCACGAGCTGGGGCTCGGCGGCCTTCTTGGCGCCGGCCGCCTTCTTCGCAGGCGTGCGGGTGGTGCCCTTGGTGCCGGTGGTGCCGGCCTTGCTTCCGGCGCTGCGTCGCGATGTGCGCGCGGCAGTGCTCTCCACGGTCACGTGTGCTCCTCCGTCGGTCCGGCCCCCGGGGTTGCCGGTAGGCCAGTGCGGCTCACCTGTTCTCGACCACCGGGCACGGGGTGGGTGCCACTCGGCCGGAACAGGCGTGACAGGTGCCCCGGCGAGCGCCCTGCAACAAGCACGTTACCCAGTGCTCCACATTTCTGTGAAACCCCACCTGACCTGCGATTTTGCTTGGATTTCCAAGTAAATCGGGAAGCCGGGGAAGGGGCCCTGGTCACAGCCTTGCAGGAGGCCGGAGCTACCGCACGTTAACCCGGTGACCCAGGTCACGGGAAGAGTCAACTTGTCGGCGCGCCGAAAACGCCACGCGCGCGTGGATCCCGTTTGGGGGTCCCACGCGCGCGTGAATCGTGCGTTTTTCGTTGTGCGGGTCAGCCTTCCGCGCCGCCGACGACGCCGCTCGTGGTGCCCGCGTCCGTGCCGCCCGTGTCGTCCGGCGGCGTCTCCGGGTCCGAGGGCTCCTCGTCCGTCGGCTCGCCGGTCGGCTCGCCGGTCGGCTCCGCGGTGGTCGGCTGGTCCGTCGGCGTCTCGGGAGTACTCGGGGACGGCGTGTAGGACGGGCTGTACGACGGGGTCCATCCGCCGCCGCCGGAGCTCGTGCCGGTGCCGTCGTCCGTCGACGTGTCGGTGGGCTCGTCGTCGGTGACCTCGTCGCTCGGCGTCTCGCTGGGCGTCTTCTCCTCGGTCGTCTGCGAGACGGACGGCGACTTCTTGTCGGTGGGGTCCTTCTTGTCGCCGCCGGTGTTCTGCAGCGCCAGGGCGACACCCGCCGCCACGGCGATCACCGCGAGCACGGCGAGGATCCACAGCTTGCCGCGGCCGCTGCCCTTGTTGCCGCGGCCCTCGAAGCCGCCGTCGTCCCCGCCGCCGTAGCCGGCGGGAAGTATCGGCGAGGGGATCTGAGCGGTGCCGGAGACATCACCGGGGTGGCCCATCACGGCCGTGTGGGCGAAGCCGCCGGACGGGGTGTGCCGGCCCTCGTGCATGTCGACCGGGCCGGTGTTCCAGGTGCCGGTGTGGCCGCCCTGGTCGTAGAGCATCTGGAGCGCGTACTGGACCAGCCCGCGCATCTCCTCGGCCGTCTGGAAGCGGTCGTCGGGCTCCTTGGCGAGGGAGCGCATGACCAGGCCGTCCAGCTCCGGCGGGCAGACGTCGGAGGCCTCGGACGGCGGCGTCGGGATGTCCTGGACGTGCTGGTAGACCACCGACAGCGGGGTCTCGCCGGTGAACGGCGGGCGCAGCGAGAGGAGTTCGTAGAGCAGGCAGCCCGTGGCGTACAGGTCGGAGCGGTGGTCGACGGCCTTGCCGAGCGCCTGCTCCGGGGACAGGTACTGCGGGGTGCCCATGACCATGCCGGTCTGCGTCATCGTGGACTGGGCGCCGTGCAGGGCGCGGGCGATGCCGAAGTCCATCACCTTCACGGCGCCGTTGTGCGTGATGATGACGTTGGCGGGCTTGATGTCGCGGTGCACGATGCCGTGCTGGTGCGAGTAGGCGAGCGCCTCCAGGACGCCCGAGACGATGATCAGGGCCTGTTCGGGGCCCGGCGCCTCGGCGTTCAGGAGCAGGTCGCGGATGGTGCGGCCCTCGACCAGCTCCATGACGATGTAGGGGAGCGGCTGGCCGCCGACGATGTCCTCGCCGGAGTCGTACACGGCGACGATCGCGTGGTGGTTGAGGCCCGCCACCGACTGGGCCTCGCGTGTGAAGCGCGCCTTGGACACCGGGTCCTCGGCGAGGTCGGACCGGAGCAGCTTGACAGCGACGGTGCGTCCGAGACGGACATCCTCGGCCGCGAACACCTCGGCCATGCCACCCCGGCCGAGTCTGCGGGTCAACCGGTACCGGCCGTCCCCGACCAACCCGCCGTTGCCCCAGGCCTCCGGCGCCTCCGACATGCCGCCGCCACTCGCCTCGGGGTCGGACGGGCCCTGAGCGCGCTGCTGCTGTGCCATCAGTCCTCGCCGTCGTTTCTGCCCGCGGTGCGCGCGGTGTTGTTACGGTCTCCGTCGGCCACGCTACAGCCTCCGCGCAAGCCGCCGGTCCGAGACGGGTGCCAGGACCGGCACGGGACGGACGCGCCATGAAACCTTTACTCAGCACTCTCGTGCAAATTCTGTGTACCGGCCGCACATCCCCGGTAACGCTTCCGCGACGCTTCTTTCGCGTACGGTCACGGAACGGGCACCGAGCTTGACGTGTCCGTGCCCTGGGGCAGACTTGGCCGGGAATGGCGGTTTGGATCAACGACGGATCAGACGGATCAGCGGCAGTCGGCAGCTCCCTGGGGGAGCCACGGGGGACACGGAAACATGAGCCAGGACGGCGCACAGGGGCAGTACACGGGGCGGGCGCTCGCCAGTGGCCGCTATCAACTGCGTGACCTCCTCGGCCAAGGCGGCATGGCCTCGGTGCACCTGGCGTACGACAGCGTGCTCGACCGACAGGTCGCGATCAAGACACTTCACACCGAGCTCGGCAGAGAACAGGCCTTCCGCGAACGGTTCCGCCGCGAAGCCCAGTCCGTGGCCAAGCTCACGCACACCAATATCGTCTCGGTCTTCGACACCGGCGAGGACAGCCTCGACGGCATGACGACGCCGTACATCGTCATGGAGTACGTCGAGGGCCGCCCGCTCGGCTCGGTCCTCGACGAGGACGTACGGCAGCAGGGCGCGATGCCCGCCGACAAGGCGCTGAAGATCACGGCGGATGTGCT
This sequence comes from Streptomyces sp. NPDC055506, assembly GCF_053643595.1. Classification (NCBI taxonomy): domain Bacteria; kingdom Bacillati; phylum Actinomycetota; class Actinomycetes; order Kitasatosporales; family Streptomycetaceae; genus Streptomyces; species Streptomyces sp. NPDC055506. The sequence goes on from NZ_JBSHKH010000022.1 coordinate 40,889, forward strand.
GGCCGCGCTGGAGATCAGCCACGAGATGGGCCTGGTCCACCGCGACATCAAGCCGGGCAACGTGATGATGACCAAGCGCGGTGTGGTCAAGGTCATGGACTTCGGCATCGCCCGCGCCATGCAGTCCGGTGTGACGTCGATGACGCAGACCGGCATGGTCGTCGGCACCCCGCAGTACCTCTCGCCGGAACAGGCCCTCGGCCGCGGTGTGGACGCCCGCTCCGACCTGTACTCGGTCGGCATCATGCTCTTCCAACTCGTCACCGGGCGGCTGCCGTTCGAGGCGGACTCGCCGCTGGCCATCGCGTATGCACACGTCCAGGAGGAGCCGCCGGTTCCGTCCACGATCAACCGTGCGCTGCCGCCGGCCGTGGACGCGCTGATCGCCCGGGCGCTGAAGAAGAATCCGAACGAGCGTTTCCCCAGCTCCGAGAGCATGCGCGACGAGTGCCTGCGGGTGGCGGCGTCCTTCCAGGCCGCCCCGCCGAGCATCGTCCCGGGCACGCAGGCGCCGAGCGGCGCGGGCGTCGGCTCGGCCGTGTTCCCGCCGGTCGACCAGGCGCCCCCGGCCGCCGCGGGCCAGGTCCAGACGCCGTACCAGCCGACGCCGCCCCCGAACCCGTACGGCACCCCCGCCCCGTCCGCGCCGTCCCCGGCCTACGGCTATCCGCAGCAGGGCGGCTACCAGACGCCGCACCCGGCCGCGTACTCCCCGCAGCCGGGCCCGTCGACCCCGCCGCCGTACAACCTCACGCCCCAGACCGCGCCCGCGTCGCAGGGTGGCGGCAAGAGCAACAAGCCGGTGATCATCGGCTCGGTCGTCGTGGCCGTGGTCGCGGTCGGCGGACTGGTCGCGGCCCTGCTGATGAACGGCGGCGGCGAGGACGACAAGGGCGGCGGGGGCAGCAGCGCGAGCGCCTCGGCCCCGGCGGCCAAGAAGCCCGGTTACCGGGGGCCGGACCCGTCGAAGACGATCGACCCCGAGGAGTGCACGGAGCCGGAGGAGTCGTACAACGACCCCGACAAGATCCAGATCCCGGACTTCAAGTTCATGAACATCACGTCGGTCAAGTCCTGTGCCCAGGCGGCCGGCTGGCAGGTCAGCACCAAGAACGTGGACGAGAACACCTACGGCCAGGGCACGGTCATGAACCAGTTCCCGTCCAAGGGCACCGATGTCGACCCGGACGACATGCCGGTCATCGAGCTCAACGTCTCGACGGGCAACCCGCCGTCCTGACGCTTCGGACGTGAGGAAGGGCCCGGCGGCTTCGGCCGCGGGGCCCTTTTTCCGGGTCGGGGAAGGTCTGTGCCGCAGGCCTACAGGTACGGTCCGCCGGTACGGGGGCCCGGGTGCTGGTCGTCGAGGCCCTCGTGGCCGACGCCCGGCGGGAGGGCGCGGCGCATCTGCTCCAGCTGGGCGCGGGCGGCCATCTGCTGGGCGAACAGCGTCGTCTGGATCCCGTGGAAGAGCCCCTCGAGCCAGCCGACCAGCTGCGCCTGCGCGATGCGCAGTTCCGCGTCGCTGGGGGTCGTCTCGTCCGTGAAGGGCAGGGAAAGCCGCTCCAGCTCCTCCACCAGCTCGGGCGCCAGACCGTCCTCCAGCTCCTTCACCGAGCTGGCGTGGATCTCCTTGAGCCGGACCCGGCTGGCCTCGTCCAGGGGCGCCACGCGCACTTCTTCGAGCAGCTGCTTGATCATGCTGCCGATCCGCATGACCTTGGCGGGCTGCTCCACCTGTTCCGTGACCGGGGTCTCGCGGGAGTCCTCGTCTCCGCTGCCGCCACCGAGCGCCATGCCGTCCTGGCCCACGACCAGGATCTGCGGGCTCTCCGGCGACCGTTCGTTTCTCGGCATCTCCATGTCGCCATTCTCTCGCACGCCTGCACCTCACCTCCGTGGTGCCCCCACGGGAAGCTGATCCACCCTGTTTCGACAGACGTATCGGTCAGGGCCCGGGTTGCTCCCCGGAGGCTGGTTCCACCGCACGGGTGACACCGGTCGGCCGAACCCGGAATGCCGGATGCCCAGGGGAATGTGAGGCTGATTGCCTTGAAATGACCGAACTTGCCGGGATTGCCCTACCGGGCACGGCGGGAGGGGGTCACCAACGTGACTCCATGGCTACGCGCACTGCGGGCGACCGTACTGGTGGTCGCCTTGGGGGCGGGCGCGGTCGTCTCACCCTGCGGAGCCGTTCAGGCCTACGGTTCCGTCCTCGCGTACGACGCGGAGGCCGGGGCCGTCGCGGCCCCCTCCGCCCGGTCCGCGCCGTCCGCGCCCGGCGAGCCCTCGCGGGCCGGGACCCGGGCCGGTGAGGGGCGGGACCGGCCAGGGCGGCCGGAGGGGGCCGAGGAGAAGCGGGAGGCCCGTGAGGCCACCGCCGTGCCCGAGGCGTCCCGGGAGGAGGCCGTCCCCGTACCCTCCGCACCGACGGAGCCGCCCGTCCGCGAGGCCGCGGCACAGGCCGACCGGTCCGTCGGGCCCGTGCTGCGGATCCTGCCGCTGGGCAGCGGGCTGGTACTGATCGGCCTCGGCCTGGGCCTGGCGTTCGTCGGCCTCCGGCTGAGACGTGCGTAGGGGATCGGCCTCCGGCTGAGACGTGCGTAGGGGACGGGACGAGGCGCCAGGACCGTTACCGCACCCAGTCCCAGGCCCGATTCAGGTGGCCTTTGGGGCGATCAGCAGTACCTTGCCGATGTGGCCGCTGTCCTCCACGACCTGGTGGGCGGTGGCGGCGTCGCTCATGGGGAGTTCGCGGTCGATGACCGGGCGCAGGCGGCCGCCGGAGAACAGGGGCCAGACGTGTTCGCGCACGGCCGCGACGATGGCCGCCTTCTCCTCCAGCGGCCGGGCCCGCAGGGACGTCGCGCTGATCGCACCGCGCTTGGCGAGCAGCGCGCCGATGTTCAGCTCGCCCTTGACGCCGCCCTGCATGCCGATGATCGCGAGCCGGCCGTTGACGGCGAGGGCCTTGACGTTGCGCTCCAGGTACTTGGCGCCCATGTTGTCGAGGATGACGTCCGCACCGGCGCCGTCCGTGGCCTTCCTGACCTCCTCGACGAAGTCCTGCTCGCGGTAGTTGACCAGGATGTCGGCGCCCAGTTCGGCGCACCGGTCCAGCTTCTCCTTGGTGCCCGCCGTGACGGCGACCCTGGCACCGACGGCCTTGGCGAGCTGGATCGCCATGGTGCCGATGCCGCTGGAGCCGCCGTGCACCAGGAGCGTCTCGCCCGGGCGCAGGTGGGCGATCATGAAGACGTTCGACCAGACGGTGCAGGTCACCTCGGGCAGTGCCGCGGCCTGCCGCAGCCCGACGCCCTCGGGCACGGGCAGCAGCTGTCCGGCCGGGACCGCCACCTTCTCGGCGTAACCGCCGCCGGAGAGCAGCGCGCACACCTCGTCGCCCACGCTCCAGCCGGAGACGCCGGTGCCGATCGCGGCGATCCGCCCGGAGCACTCCAGGCCGGGGTAGGGGGGCGTGCCGGGCGGCGGGTCGTAGAAGCCCTGCCGCTGCAGGATGTCGGCCCGGTTGACGGCACCGGCCGTCACCTCGACCAGGACCTCGCCCTCGCCGGGCACGGGATCCGGGACCTCGTCCCAGACCAGCGCCTCGGGCCCACCGGGTTCGGGAATCGTGATCGCATACATGACTGGGACGGTACTCCTCGGTCGCCGGACGGAGTCCGCTCCGTCCCCCTCCTCCTTCCCGGGGCGGCTCCCCCTACGTCATTGGTCCGGTTCTGGCGAAAACCCATATGCGGGACCGATGAGTTTGCGCGACCGTAAAGGTCTCCCCATGCGTAGCCCACGTACTCGGAAGGACCCGAAGCATGAGCACGCAGACGTCCGGCCTGGCAATCGAGACCGCGGGCCTGGTGAAGACGTTCGGCGAGACCAGGGCCGTCGACGGAGTCGACCTGTCCGTGCCCGCGGGCACGGTCTACGGCGTCCTCGGCCCGAACGGCGCCGGCAAGACCACCACCGTGAAGATGCTCGCCACCCTCCTGCGGCCGGACGGCGGCGAAGCGCATGTCTTCGGTCACGACATCGTCCGCGAGGCGGACGAGGTGCGCGCCCGGGTGAGCCTCACCGGCCAGTACGCGTCGGTCGACGAGGACCTCACCGGCACCGAGAACCTGGTCCTGCTGGGCCGGCTGCTCGGCCACCACAAGAAGGCCGCCCGGGACCGCGCCGCCCAGCTCCTGGAGGCCTTCGGGCTCACGGAGGCCGCCGCGAAGCAGGTCAAGCACTACTCGGGCGGCATGCGGCGCCGGATCGACATCGCCGCGTCCATCCTCAGCACCCCCGACCTGCTGTTCCTCGACGAGCCCACCACCGGCCTCGATCCGCGCAGCCGCAACCAGGTGTGGGACATCGTGCGGGCGGTGGTCGCCCAGGGCACCACCGTGCTGCTGACCACGCAGTATCTGGACGAGGCCGACCAGCTGGCGTCCCGGATCGCCGTCATCGACCGCGGCCGGGTGATCGCCGAGGGCACCAAGGGCGAGCTGAAGTCGTCCGTCGGCGCCGGATCGGTCCATCTACGGCTGAGAGATCCGGATCGGCGGGTCTTCGCGGCCGAGCTGCTGCGCCGGACCCTCGACGCGCAGGTGCAGCTGGAACACGACCCGGTGGCCCTGACCGCCCGCCTCGGTGCGGCGGCGAGCGACGACTCCGCGGCCCAGCAGGCGTCCCGCGCGCTGAGCGAGCTGGCCACCGCCGGGATCACCGTCGACAACTTCTCACTGGGCCAGCCCAGCCTGGACGAGGTGTTCCTCGCCCTCACCGGGCACGACACGCACGCCCCGGCCCGCCCGGCCGGCTCCGGTGCCTCCCACGACCCGAAGGACGAGGTGGCGGCATGAGCACCACGACGACCACCGAGGCCAAGGAACTCGCCCCGGTCAGCACCGAGTCCCTCGCGGCCCTGCTCATCGCCAAGGAGCGGCCGTCGCGGCCCAGCGCCTGGTCGGCCTCGATGACCTTCGGCTGGCGGGCGATCCTCAAGATCAAGCACGTGCCGGAGCAGCTCTTCGACGTCACGGCGTTCCCGATCATGATGGTGCTGATGTACACATACCTGTTCGGCGGGGCGATGGCCGGCTCGCCGAAGGAGTACATCCAGTTCCTGCTGCCGGGCATCCTCGTGATGTCGGTCGTGATGATCACGATGTACACGGGCGTCTCGGTCAACACGGACATCGAGAAGGGCGTCTTCGACCGGTTCCGCACGCTGCCGATCTGGCGGCCGTCGACCATGGTCGGCTATCTGCTCGGCGACGCCCTGCGGTACACGATCGCGTCGGTCGTGATGCTCACCGTCGGCATGATCCTGGGCTACCGGCCGGACGGCGGGATCGCCGGTGTGCTCGCCGGGATCGCCCTGCTGGTGCTCTTCTCGTTCGCCTTCTCGTGGATCTGGACGATGTTCGGGCTGATGCTGCGCACCGAGAAGTCGGTGATGGGCGTCAGCATGATGGTGATCTTCCCGCTCACCTTCCTGTCCAACGTGTTCGTCGACCCGTCGACCATGCCGGGCTGGCTCCAGGCGTTCGTGAACAACAGCCCCATCACCCATCTGGCGTCGGCGGTGCGCGGCCTGATGGGCGGCGACTGGCCGGCCGACGAGGTCGCCTGGTCGCTGGGCTGGGCCGGTCTGTTCGTCCTCGTCTTCGGGCCGATCACGATGCGGCTGTACAACCGGAAGTGACGCTCGCTCAGTTGCGGGGCATCGGCGGCATCGGTCGGATGTCGGGGGCGACCTGTGTGGCCGGTGTCTTCCGCACGATCGTGATGAGCCGGTCGGTCAGCTCCAGCGTCCCGATGGCCGGATCGTCGTAGCCGAGCACCCGGTGGCCGCGTATGACACTGACCACCAGATCGGCGATCTCGCGCGGCTTCTTGCCCACCTCGGCTTTGACGACCGGCCGTTCGACGAGGTCGAGCCCGCTGCCCTGCTGGATGAGGTCCTCCATCACCATGCCGGCGGAGGGGCTGAGCACGGACAGGCCCAGCAGACGGCCGGCGGCGCTGGCGCTGGTGATGACCGCGTCGGCGCCGGACTGCTTGAGCAGCGGCGCGTTCTCCTCCTCCCGCACCGTGGCCACGATCTTCGCCCCGCGGTTGAGCTGCCGGGCCGTCAGCGCCACCAGGACCGCCGTGTCGTCGCGCTGGGTCGCGATGATGATCTGGCGGGCCTTGTGCACCTCGGCCCGCTTCAGCACCTCGCTGCGGGTCGCGTCCCCGACGATGCCCGCGTACCCCTCCGCGGTCGCGGCGTCGACGACCTTGGAACTGGGGTCGACCACGACGACCTGTTCCTTCTTCAGGCCCGTCGCGCAGACGGTCCGGATCGCCGACCTGCCCTTCGTGCCGAAGCCGATGACGACGGTGTGATCGCGCAACGTGGACCTCCAGCGGGTCAGTCGCCACTCCTGCCGGGTGCGTTCGGTGAGGGCTTCGAGAGTGGTACCGACCAGGATGATCAGGAACAGCACGCGCAGGGGCGTGATGACGAGGATGTTCGTGAGCCGGGCCGCATCGCTTGCGGGGGTGATGTCGCCGTAGCCCGTGGTGGAGAGGGTGACGGTCGCGTAGTAGAAGGAGTCGAGCAGGTCTATGCCGCCGCCCGCGTTGTCGTTGTAGCCGTCCCGGTCGGCGTAGACGATCAGCGCGGTCACGACGAGGACCACCAGCGCCATGGAGAGCCGCTTGAGGACCTGGCGGATCGGGTGCTCCACCACTTTCTTCGGGAGTTTCACCCGATGGGTCACCAGATGCTCGTCCGCCTGGCGGGCAATCGCGTCCTGGCCCGGAAGTTTCACGTGAAACACACCCCGATTCCTGCGGACGCCCAGGGCAGGTCGAGCAGTTCCGCCTCCTGCCCGGGACGGGCGCCGCCCGGGGGCACGACGGCCAGCGCGTCGGCCGCCGCGATGCCGCGCAGCATGGCCGGGCCGTTGTAGTGCAGCGGCACGGCCTGGTCGCCGCGCAGGACGACGGGCACCAGCCGGGTGTCGTGCGGGTGCCCGTGCACGGCGTCCCTGAGCGGCAGCGTGTACGGCTCCGGGGCCGGGCGGGCCGCGAGGGTCCGCAGCAGCGGCTCGGCGAGCGTCAGCAGCCCGGAGACGGCGGCGAGCGGGTTGCCCGGCAGCCCGACGAGATGCTGGGTCTCCGTGATGCGGGCCAGCAGCATGGGGTGGCCCGGGCGCACCTTGACGCCGTCCACGAGGAGTTCGGCCCCGATACGGCGCAGGGTCGGGTGGACGTGGTCGACGGGGCCCGCTGCGGTGCCGCCGGTGGTGACGATGATGTCGGCGTCCGACCCCGTCACCGCCTTGCGCAGGGCGTAGGCGTCGTCACGGACGCGTCGTACGACGGTCACCTCGGCGCCGAGCGCGCGCAGCCAGGGCGGCAGCATCGGGCCGAGCGCGTCGCGGATCAGTCCGTCGTGCGGCAGCCCTTCGGTGAGCAACTCGTCGCCGAGGACGAGGATTTCGGCGCGGGCCCGGGGGACGGCGGTGACCGTGTCGTATCCGGCCGCCGCGGCGAGCCCGAGGACGGCCGGGGTGACGAGGGTGCCGACGGGCAGGAGCTGGTCGCCGACGCGGCATTCCTGGCCCCGGGGCCGGATGTCCTGGCCGGGGGCGACGCCCCTGGTCGCGTGCAGACGGCCCTTGTCGTCGGTGTGGCCGTGCTCGCTGCGCAGGACGGCCGTGGTGTCCACGGGGATACGGGCGCCGGTGGCGATCCGCACGGCCTCGCCGTCGGTCAGGGGCGCCTGCGCGGTGTGCCCGGCCAGGACGCCCTCGTCCCGTACGCCCCAGGGGGCGGGCCCGCAGACCGCCCAGCCGTCCATCGCGGAGGTGTCGAAGGAGGGGAGGTCGGTGAGGGCGTCGAGGGGGGTGGCCAGGGTGAGCCCGAGGGCGGCGTCGAGCGGCACGGAGACGGGGTCGCGGCGGGCGGCCCGGGTCGCGCTCCGGGCGGCGCGTTCGGCGATGTCCCGGGCCTGAGGCCAGGGGGTGGCGCGGTGCCGGGTCTCCGGCTTCCGGGGTGTGCCGGTGCTGTCCTTCTCACCTCGTGCGGCCGGGTCGGGCGGGTGGGTGCCGCTGCTGTTGTTCACGAGGGCGAGCACCTCCTCGACGTCGAGGTCTTCGGCATCCTCGCCGGTGCGGGTGGAGCGCGGGGTCATCCGGCGTCCGGGCGGGTGTCGGGCGTCGCGTCGGGGGCGACGTCGGGCCGGTCCACCGGGGCCCCAGGGGTGCTCTCCTCCGCCCAGCGGGCGGCGAGGGCCACGGCCTTGCGGGCGGCCTCGGCGACCGCCTCGGGTCCCCCGCCGGCCCGTGCGGCCGCATAGCCGACGAGGAAGGTGGTCAGCGGCGCGGCGGGCCTGGCCACGCCGTGGGCGGCGTCGCGGGCGAGGTCGAGCAGCTCTTTCACATCGACGTCGAGGTCGATCCCCAGCTCGTCCTTGACCGCGGAAATCCATTCATCCAACACGTGCCCATGCTCCCTGATGCGTGCCCTGGCGGAGGCGATGTCGTCCCAGGTGTCGCAGTCGAAAGACGCGACGGGATCGGAGATGCGGGTGAGGTCCAGCTCGGCGGTGAGGCGCCGCAGGGGAAGACCGTGCGGACCGCCGTGCCGGTCGGCGAGGAGAGCGAGCGTCTCGCGCAGCCGCCGCGTGCGGTATGCGGCGACGAGCGGCTGGTCGCGGCCGTCGGGGTCGGTCAGCAGCACGCCGTCGGCCGCGCTCTCCCGCAGCGTGCTCAGCAGCCGGCCGACGGTCCGCTCCTGGAGGAACGGCAGGTC